>JACZXH010000018.1 GCA_022571715.1 Bacteroidota bacterium
CCCGGTATCTTTTCGTTTTTTAATCGTTCAATTTGTAGCCAAAAAGTATAAAGCCGGACTTTGTCCCGGTATGTTCTTTCCAGTTTCTTCAGATTATCCGATATTTCTCCTCGTTTAATTGTTTCTTGCCACTTGTAGGGTTTACTTATTTTGTAGAACCATTCTGGCTCCATCACTTTAAAAACCCAAATAAAAAACACCAAAGCAAGCAAAATACTTATCAGCTGAAAAAGGTCCAGAGTTATTGTGAAAATCATCATTGTTGTTTTGGGTTGAACACTAAGAGTACAGGTAAATTACAGTCTATATTCAAATGTACCGGATTAATTATGGAATCCAACGGGCTCACATTATTGATCAAACTAGTGACACGTGCATGCGTATAAATCTCAATGGTTTTGGCTAAAGGACATTTTTTGTAGAACAGGACAAATGTATTAACAAAAACCAAAGTTTCATTCTTGCAAATTATGAGAATTGACCTCCTTGTAATTTGATATTAAAATGGTAGGCAGTTAATACAGAACGAATCTGCCTGAGCATCAGGAATTAAGGAATTTTTAACAATATATTTTTTATTTTCATTGAATTTATTGCCTTAATTCCACAACTTGCGCTTGATACCTAACCTTTTATAACCATGAAAACATTAATTATCAAGGCATTAGCATATTGTACCATCATAATTGTGGGCACAGCTTGCCAAACATCACCCCAGGACACTACTAAAGCCGATGAAGATGCCGTCAAAGCACTGATTGAATTATGGGACATAAACGACATAAAGGGAGATGCAGATCTAATGGCCTCGCTTTATACAGACAACGCCATTATGTTGGGTGGCTTTGATGGTGGATTAATCAGGGGTAATGAAGCAATTCAACAGTATTTTGCAAGTACGTACGAAGAAAATGTATCCCAGGCTGTTAATTCCGGTATCGATGAAATCCGGGTTTCTGGAGATATTGCATACGTATGTGGAAGTTGGACCTCTACCCTTGCAAATGGTGAGAGTGCTGGTGGGGATTGGCTCCAAATATGCGAACGCCAACCCAATAATGAATGGCTTATCTCTGTTGAGATCTGGAATGTAGTTGATGATGATGAGGAGAATGAGAATGAGAATGAGAATGAGGATGAGGAGAATGAGAATGAGGATGATGAGAATGACGATTAATAAATTTAAGAAGAGAACCTAGGTTTAATATATTTCTGTTGTCCTGGACGAATTATGGCCTAATTATGGCTCTTAGAGACGTTCTATTTAAAGATCTCTCTCTTTTTAACCTAATACATGGGAAGGTCTTTAAAAAACCGCTTTATACTTCTAGTATAATACTTTTAGAATGGAATTTATCTTCAATAATAATGTTTGATTGAGTGATAATCAATTTCAATTATGAAATCTCATCTTTTCATCTCTCCGTAGCATCAGAAACACTCCAGATCCTTCCACACCAGTGTCCACATATAACAATAAAAGCCTCATACAAAATGTATAGGGCTTTTTCAGTACACCCGAAGGGACTCGAACCCCCAGCCTTCAGAACCGGAATCTGACGTTCTATCCAGTTGAACTACGGGTGTAAGTAAACCGCAAATATAATCAAGGTAGCAGGGAGAAAATACACGACATCTGAAATATTATCCTGGTCCGGAGTTCTGGTAGGCCGTAGAGCAGATTGCATAAAAGTACTAATGCCGGAAGGGAATAAGGTTGCATGTACAGTATATCTCCCGTATTACGCCGTTGCAATTTTTACCGGCAACGAATGGAAATGTTTATCCTTTGAATCCTATTTTCTTGTGTGAGCCGTCACAAAACGGTTTGTTTTCCGAAGCGCCGCAGCGACACAACGCAAAAATTGCTTTGGTTTCAATCCGTTTACCGGTTGCATCCTCCAACAGGATGCTTCCGTTTACCAGAAGAGGTCCGTTTTCTGCTATTTTGATTGTAACACTTTCGCTGCCGGTATTTTCCTGAGTTTGACTTGCCATCTCAAAAGTAAGCGCACCTGAGGGGCATTTGCCGATAACCGCCTTGATTTTTTCCGCATCTTCCGCATTTATATCTATCCATGGTTTTTTATTAGGATTGAATACTGTTCCCAGTTTATTTACACAAACGGCAGAATGAAAACAAACCTCCGAATCCCATGAGACGGTAATGACATTGTTGGAATATGATTGCTTACCCATAGTGAGTTAATTTATTTTAATGTCCGATAAATATAAGTAATTCATCCATTGTCACTTTACGGGATCCGGTTTTTGTACGGGATCGGGATTTCCGGCCGTGTAGGGATACTCGCTGAAAATCATATCGAAAGCGTTTTCGATAGGGCTGGCTTTGTTTTTATTTGACCTTTTACTGTATTTCAGATTCAGGCTGCCTTCCCACACAAGGGCATCACCATAATCTTCCCGGATTTCGACAATCAGTGTTCCTCTTATATATTCCTTCTTTTGTACATACGGGTAGTAGGGATAGCTGTAATACTGGTAGGAGTTTCTATAATAATAGCTGTCATCAACTCTGTAATCTACCTTATTTTCAAGAATGAGTTTGTAGTCTATAACCAGATCGGCAAGGGGTGTCATCTCATACCCCCTGCTGTCCATCTGGATTTTAACGGTTTTCTCAATCTTATCAATAAAATTGTCGGCTTCTGTATCAGCAGAATCTTTAGGGATGGGAGGGTGCTCAATCCTGTAGGTATAATAACTGCCGAAGTTGGTTTTGCTGCCTGTAAGTGTTAACACTTTTTGCGTGGTACAGGCCAGAAATAATCCGATTAAAACTACTATAAAAATGATTTTGCGATAAGGCACATTACATACTCTTATACAGCTCTTCGATCTTAATCTTATCTTCGGCAGACACTTTAGGATTGTTCAGCAGTTTCCAGGCATCGTTTCTCGATTTAATATTAAACCGGGAAGATAAATTTTCCTTTTTAACACTTTTTTTACCACTGCGACCGATAAAAAACAATATCAACTGGTACAATAAAACGCCAATTGCCAGAACCAAAAGTGTGTAAGTAAACATTATTTATTAAATATAAGTTTCTTCTTTACAACAACAAAGTTACGAATAAAATTGTTGATTTAATTATAAAATAAAGCGGTAAGTGTATTTGATCAAAAACGTATTTGAGGGCGTAATTGTAAACAAGTCTTGAGTGATAGCGCCAAAAGTATTGTCTTTTGCCGCAAATGGTAGATTATCAGTGCGTTCCTGCGTCCATACCAGAAATAATGTTGATCCCGGTTTATACTCCCATCTTAATACCGCATTGGAGCGAAATTGCAGAAAGTTGAAATTAGGATTGTAAATCTCATAATCAGTTACGCCATCCTGATTTTCATCCACGAAATACAGGTTTTCAGTTTCATCGAAGGCTATTTCATCAACGGAGAATGTATGGAACCGGTCGGTGTATTGGTTGGCTTTGGAATTTGTAATTCGCTTAAAGGCCGTGTACTCGCCGGTTGTAACGAAGGGCTGCCCCCAAAACTGCAAAGATAAATTCGGGTTGATGCTATAACTAAACCGTATTTCCATTCTGTAGGTTTTCTGGTCGATGTTTGCGGTAATATAGCGCGGATCATCACCAAAAGATTCGGTGGTCACGTATTGCAATTGATTTGTTCTGTAACTCATACTTGGTGAAATGGATATATTCAGCATATCCAGTGG
Source organism: Bacteroidota bacterium (assembly GCA_022571715.1). Taxonomy (GTDB): domain Bacteria; phylum Bacteroidota; class Bacteroidia; order Cytophagales; family Cyclobacteriaceae; genus SZUA-230. Next base: position 3,704 of record JACZXH010000018.1, read on the forward strand.
CCTGTATCTAAATCGCATCCAGAAACGAGTGCTTGAATTATAATTTTCATTGCCCCGGTTGTAACTGTTATTAAACATTACCTGAAACTTTTTCCTGCTGTCGGTACCGATCCAATACCAGATATTCGCGCTTCGGGGATATAATAAGGAAGGTCCTCCACGCAGGTCGGCGTTTGATATATTCTCCCCTTCAAAGTTTGTTCCCAAATTGAACCCCCAGTAATTTTTAAACTGTGTGCTGTACTGGAAGTTAAATCCATTGCCGGTATTTACACCGCCAAAATCCCAGGTAGCATACTGAATACCATGTGCGCGCATACTACGAAATATACTGAAAGGTTTATTGACGCGGTATTGCACAAATAACCACTGTAAAGCATTGTCGGCACTCATCAGAAAACCCTGGTCGTTGAGATCAAGGTTAGGCGAAAGCCATGTTGTTCCCAGTTCATAAATAATTTTTCCGGATTGTTTTCCGATTTTAACCTGACCACCGGTACCTGTCAATGATGTTCGTGTAGTATCCACGCGTTTATGAAAATTGTCAGGCCGTTGAAAATACCTTTCACTGGAAGTTTGTGTGTTATAAATGGCCTCTGTGGTTCCCTGCACATTGCTGAACACCGAATTTATCGAAAAAAACCATTTTTTGTCATTCCATTGATGCAACAAATCAAGTCCTCCCGACCATGCTTTTTTGTGCAGGAATTCCAGCGAAGGATCACGAATATCCCGGTAAAGGGAAGTTACCATACCTCCAAATACGGTATTTCCTTTGTTTAGATCCTGGGAAGCGCGGGCTACGATGAAGTTCGTCAGTGGCTCAACCGGCTCTCTGGTACGCTCACCATTGATGTCAATTTTGGCATACTCGCGAGCAGTAACTGATTCCTGTATCCCAAATGACAGCCCGTTTTTGTTTTTACCGGTGATTTTAGCGGCACCCAATATCCGGGTGTAATCAGGTATTTTTATATACGCATCCGATCCTATTTCCGGATACCGGCTGGGTCGGTCGCCAATTCTTCGCGAATAAAACAGATTGTCGTTTCTGAAATCGGTTACCTGAAAATTCAGGATGTTGTTTCCTTCGATAAAAAATGGCCTGCGTTCATCAAAAAATAACTGAAATGCCGACAAGTTCAATTGTGAAGGATCCGCTTCTACCTGCCCGAAATCAGGATTTACCGTGAAGTCCAGTGTGACGTCGTTGGTAAGGCCTATTTTGCCATCTACACCAAAATTGATATTCTGGTCCCTGCCTGTAGCAAAAGGATTGCCTTCTTCACCTTTGTAGCGTTCGGCTTTTGCAACCACGTATGGCATAATCTCAACCTGTTTTTGTGGTTTAACTCCTTCAATACCCCTTAGCTCGCCAAACCTGTGCACCCAGCCGACATCGTTACGGGAAATAAACTGCCACAAAGAGCGTTCCTCTTCCCGAAAAAATCTTCTTTGAATCTGCAATCCCCAGATCTGGTTGTGATCGGAAGAAAACCTGAGTTGGCTGAGGGGAATCCTGAATTCAGCGATCCAGCCTTGTTCGTCTATCGAGGTTTTAAGGTACCATATCGGATCCCAGCTATCATCCCAGTTATTTCCGTTGCTGGAAATAAATTCATCACCCTTTACTCCTGCTACACTTGCTGTAAAAGAAAATGCGGTTCTTTTATCATTGTAGGAGTCGATATTTATTTCAACCCAGTCGCCATCAAATTCGTCTCTTCTACCCATGCGTTTTACAATTTTTCCAGGCTCTGTATCATACGCCCTGATTCCAACATATAAATTGTTCTCATCGTACAATATCTTGAATACGGTCTTTTGCGATGGATCTTCTCTTTCATTGGGCGACCACTGAATAAAATCATTGCCCCACTCCACCTGTTCCCAGGCAGGATCGTTAAGTAAACCGTCTATTACAGGGGCTTGCCCGTTTATCCGGGTAGTAGTATATATTTTTTGTTCAATCGAATCAGCCGGAATTCTTTCATGAGCATGAGAAGAAGCAGTAAACGAATAAAAAATTAAAATAATGGCTGTTGGACAGCTTAAGTTACGCACGCCTTAAAAGTTTGAGTCTTGACCTGTTAAAAGACCTGAATATTCCACTCAGGTTGCATGACCTTTTAATAATAACACACATTTTTGTAAGCCCCCCAAAAGGGAGAAAATTCGACATTCAAATGTTGTATGTTGTAATGAGGTCAATTTTTTAAACGTAATACTGTGATAAATGTTTCGCTGTATATGACCCTTTTTAATGATGATAAGATATTTTGATTTTTGTTAAAACTTTTTATCGACGATTACCGTCTTATGTATAATTAGCATTAAGAATATATTGTTAATATGGTCATTTACTTAATAAATTGATAACGGCTTCATGCTAAAAAACATGCTCAAAATCGCCATCAGAAATATTCTGAAAGAGCGTATCTATAGTCTAATTAACATTTTTGGTCTTACAATCGGTATTACATGTAGTGTTTTTATAATGCTATATGTTAACGATGAACTTAGTTATGACAGGTTCCATAAAAATGCAGAAAACATTTATCGAGTTGTCTCAAATATACAGGAGCCCGATAATGCCTTCACCTGGGCTGTTGTCCAGATCCCACTGGCTCCTGAATTAAGTTCCAGATATCCGGAAGTAAAAAATTTTACAAGAGTATCAGGTCAGGGCAGGTTAAAACTGATGTATGAAGACAAGCAGTTTTACGAGAATGATATTTCCATGGCTGATTCCACATTTTTTGAAGTATTTACATATTTGTTCATCGAAGGAGATATGGGTACAGCATTGGATGGCCCCAACAATATTGTATTAACAGAATCATTAGCGAAAAAATATTTTGGTGATGAATCGGCAATAGGCAAACAATTTACCGATGATCAGGATAGAAATTTTGTGGTAACTGGCGTAATGGAAGATGTGCCCTCTAATTCTCATCTTAAATTTGATGCCCTTATTGGTTGGGATATATCTGATCGTAGAGCCACTAGCTGGGGTAATTTTGGTGTATTTACCTATGTTCAATTACCCGAGGGTTATAACCCGGACGATATGAACCCGAAATTCGATTCAGTTTTGGTAGCCCATGTCAATCCTATTTTCGAGCGTATAGGAATTACGGTTAAATATGAACTACAAAGGATAACGGATATTCATTTGCACTCTAAAATACAAGATGAAGCAGAATCTAATGGTGATATTACCTACGTATATATTTTTAGCGCTATTGCCTTGTTTATGCTTATTATAGCGGGCATCAACTATATGAATTTAGCAACCGCTCGTTCATCAAAGCGATCAAAAGAGGTGGGCATACGTAAAGTAATGGGCTCGCGACGCAGTCAACTTATAAGTCAGTTTTTAACGGAATCAATTGTTTTATCTATTGTTTCATTAGTACTGAGTTTAGCCTTAATCTATTTGCTGTTGCCTATGTTCAATGATTTGGCGGGAAAAGGCATTGGTTTATCGGTATTATTTGAATTTAAAAATATTGTAATTTTACTTGTACTGGTTGTTACAGTAGGATTTATAGCAGGAAGTTACCCAGCGTTTTATTTATCAGGATTTAAACCCGTTGAGGTATTAAAAGGTAAAGGCTCTTCTTTAACGGGTCATTCGAATCTGCGTAGAACCCTGGTGGTTTTCCAATTTGCAATCTCAGTTTTCATGCTGATTAGTACGTTAGTTGTTTATAATCAATTACAGTATCTGCGAGAAAAGGATCTGGGTTTCAACAAAGATCATGTAGCTTTGGTGTCATTCACAACAAGAGAACAACAAGATAAGTTTGGTGTCCTTAAAAATGAATTAGAGCAAATTCCCGAAATTGAGATGGTCGCTTCAGCTTCAACTGCACCTGGTGAAGGCATTGAAAAGATAATTATGAATGTAGAGCAAAATGATGGGTCTATGATTGAACGTGGTGTAGATTTCTATTTAGCTGATTATGATTTTGTGCCCACAATGGGTATGGAGATAATTAAAGGGCGTAATTTTTCACGTGAAATTTTATCTGATACCATTGGGGCTACTCTAGCCAATGAAGCTATGGTAGCACGTATGGGTTGGGATGTGCCTCTGGGTAAGAAGCTCACTATTGGAGATAACAATTTAACAATTGTCGGTGTACTAAAGGACTATCACCAAAACTCTTTATATAATGAAATTGAGCCTTTGGTAATTATATTTAGTGAAAACAGAAGAAACGTATTTATCAAAACCAGTGGTGATGCACGGGATGTTATGGACAAAGCTGGATTAGCCTGGGGAAAAGTTTATCCCAATGCTGGTTTTGAATTCAGCTTTTTAGATCAGGATTTCGATTCGCAATATGATGCTGATAAACGTAGAGGCGTATTATTTAGCTTATTCTCAGGGTTAACCTTAATTATTGCATGTTTGGGTCTATTAGGATTAATATCATTTACAACAGAACAACGAACTAAAGAAGTAGGAATAAGAAAAGTGCATGGAGCAAGTGTAGGAGCTATTGTAAGACTAATTTCTAAAGAATATATTTTATTGATTTCCATTGCTACAATAATTGCAATACCTGTGGCATATTATTTCATGGATAATTGGTTGCAATCATTTGCTTATAAAATTGAACTGGCTAAACAAATAGACATATTTGTACTTAGTGCAGCAATGGCTTTCTTTATAACTATCTTAACTGTAGCTTATCATACAAGTAAAGCCGCTTTGGCAAATCCTGTAAATGCTTTGAGAGAAGAGTAATCATTCTGGCCCAAAGTGGAATATAATAGATACGGGCAAGTAGCAATAAATGCCTGTTGCAACTTATTATTTTCATCAATATATCATCAGTTACCTGCCGGGGTATATATCTCAAGTCTGCCGAATTTCACCGGCTGTCCTGCCCTTAGTTTGGCAGTTTCGTCGAGTTGGTTTATCAATGCCAGAAAAGAAGCCTGCAAAACATTTTCCGTCCGTTTGCTCAGGTCGGCCAGCGTTTCATCTTCCTTGGCTGATGCTACCCTTAGCACCGTACCCGCAACTAATGGTTTTTCATCGTTACGTAAGGCATGAAAACTCGATGCCGAAGCAATAAAATCTTTTTCGAACACCTTTTCGCCCGTAGCAATCATCTGGAATATGAGCCCATTTTTATTCAGCCACAGCACGGTGATGTTGTTAACATCCCTGCCCGAAACTTCGTCTATCGCAAACACATGTGCATCAAAACCGTTAATGCTCATATTCTCAGATTTATAAGCTTCGATCTCATACTTCTCCTTCATTTTAGAAATATAGAGTTCGGCTAATTCGTGTGGATTCGCATTTACTCCCAGCACACCCCAGATTATCATTGCCTTGCCTTTCGGCTCGTTGGCTCCTACAAATTGAGGGTTATTGGTGCCGTTCCAATTCTCAGGAAATGTAATACCTATATCCAGTCCGGCATGATAGAAAATATTGTTTCTGAATATGCCCTGTTCTGGATTTTGTCCAAAATACAGACCTTCCAGAAAATGATAAAAGTCTGTCTTCGTTTTTGCAAACCTTTGTATGGTTTCAGGAGTCAGCGTCTTAGAGAGTTCGGCGATCTTCTCCAACCGGTTTGAGGTAAAGGGGTGATTATCGAAATAACTAAACTTCTCTTTTTTCCCGGTGAGCATTTCCACCTCGTCAGTTATGTTCTGCAAAGCCTGCGCTAAAGCCAGGGGGTCGTAGCCGGCTTTTGCCACAAGTTGAATACCAAACTTATCCGCCTCATATTCGTGTTTCCGGCTGTAACGTGCCAATCTCAACTTGCTTGCTACATTCAGGGGCGCATTGATCAGTGCTCCTACATCTTCATTGACTGCGCCGATAATATTTCCAGGCAACTGCAACAGCGCCGGAAAGATGCTTTTTTTCATCAGCTTGTAAGAATGCCGGTGACTGGAGTGAATGATCTCGTGTCCCAGCACACTGGCTATTTCATCTTCGCTGTTCATTACGGTCAACAGTCCCCTTGATACATATATGTACCCTCCCGGCAAAGCAAAAGCATTTGGCTCCATCATGTCCACAATCCGGAATGCGTAATCAAATTCCCTTGAAGTAAGTTCACTAACCAGGCGCTGACCGATTTTGTTTATATATGATTCGGTGATCGGATTATTTACCAGCCCCATTTGAGCAATGACCTGTTTTGCTCCCTCCGAACCGGCATTTTTGTCATACTTGTATTTTTGAGCCTGTAAGGTGCCTGTATAATAAATGAATGCAAAAACAATAAATCTTATTAACAACCGTATTTTCATGTGGTGGATAGTTTTTAATATATTTTCAGGCGTTAAAGTTAGAAATTAAAATGTATTGGATATTTATGCTGTAATTTAATTTTCAGAATTTTGGTTACAAAACCCGTTTTTAAACCATTAATAAGTAAACAGGTCAAAGTAAACAGGAACCCTGGTACAGTATTTGATTGTTATATGTGCAAGGACAAAAACGAAATAAAATGAAGGATTTATTAAACATCAATTTCAGCAAGCTACTGGCTATGGTCCTATTCGGTATCAGCCTTCTTATGATCATTATTTCTATTCTGATATAAGATTTGATATCAGGCAGGATCGTTATTTTAATAATCTCATCACACTCTCCTTCCCTTTATTGATAATTTATCATTAATTCGTTGTTGATTTACTTATCGTAAAGTGAATTATAGGAGTATGGGCTACCGACGTGCATTTTTTTATCCTCCTTTGCTTTTCGCTTGTTCCAGCGCTAAAGCTAAGGCGACACGTGGTCAGCGGATGAAAAAGCAAGGATTAATTCCCCAAGCCTTTTCTCTTGCGCCAAAGCTTCAGCGAAAGAACACCTCGGAAAAAAAGCTCCAGTGCTTGGCCTGGGTTTTAATATCGTTTATTTATAAAATGACATTGACACTGATATTAGTGTCCGCCTGCAGTCCTTCGGTAGTAAAACATATCAGGCATTCGGAAGTATTCAACGGGAATTTTACTGGCTTTTATTTATATGACCCCGGTAAACAAAAAATACTGGCCGATATTAATGGCAAAAGGTACTTCACACCTGCGTCCAATACCAAAATATTTACATTTTATACCGGATTAAAGGTGCTGGGTGATTTGGTTCCGGCATTGAAATATGTCATTCGGGATGATTCACTCATCATCTGGGGTACCGGCGACCCATCCTTTTTGCACCCTGATTTAACAGAGAGCCCAGTTTTTGATTTTCTGGTAAACATTGACAAATCCGTTTATCTGTCGTTTTCCAATTTCTACGACAAATCTTTTGGACCAGGCTGGGCATGGGATGATTATATGTACGCGTACCAGCCTGAAAAGTCATCCTTTCCGGTATATGGCAATATGGTCCAAGTTGAAAAGAAAAAAGATACCACGGGTCTTTGGGTTACACCCCGGACTTTTAAGAAATTTCTAACGCCTGTGTATGACTTCCAGCCATTTCCTTCAGTAAAAAGAAATGAATCCGATAATTTGTTGTATTACGTGCCTCCTGATGATACTTTATCTTTTAACAGGTATATCCCTTTTAAATACAATCCGGAATTGATAAGAGAACTTCTTGAAGATACACTCCTCCGTAAAATAACTGTCGTGAATAAATTGCCGGATAAGGAGGCAGTGACCCTGTATGGCATTCCTTCCGATTCTGTTTTCAAACGAATGATGCAGGTGAGCGATAATTTTATTGCGGAGCAGGTTATGCTAATGTGCGCGGGCATCCTATCTGATTCACTCAACACCCGGATTGCGATAAAATATAGTAAGGACAGCCTGCTTGCAGACCTTCCGGATGAACCGGTATGGGTGGATGGCTCCGGGTTATCCCGGTATAACCTGTTTACCCCCAGATCAATCGTTGCGCTTTGGGAGAAAATTTATGAAACAGTACCTGAAGAACGTTTATTCAACCTGCTTGCTGCAGGTGGTCGCAGTGGATCGCTGAAAAACTGGTACATGTCTGATCCTCCGTATATTTTTGGGAAAACAGGCACACTGAGAAATAATCATTGCCTGTCGGGATTCCTTAAAACAAAAAAAGGAAATTTGCTGATATTCAGTTTCATGAATAATAATTACAATAACACATCAGTCAATATTAAACGAGAAATGGAAATAATACTTTGGGAAATACATGAAAAATATTAAAAGTTATTTAATAATTATATGTATGCTGATCAGCTCCTTTCTGACGGTTTCGGCTGTTGGCAGGCAACCGGATCCTGTGCTTGCTGATTCGCTGGATATTATGATAGGTCAAATGATCATGGTCGGTTTTCATGGCAAAACGGCCGATGCGGATACCGCCTTATTTAACGATATACAAAAAGGGTATGTTGGCGGTGTTATTCTTTATGAAAAGAATATTTCTGTTTCGAAACCATGGATAGGGCTTAAAAATCTCACATTTACGATGCAAAAAGCTGCTGTGATACCGCTGTGGATTGCTATTGACCAGGAGGGAGGCCGCGTAAACCGGCTTAAAACGAAATATGGATTTCCACCTTCGGTGACTGCAGAATACCTAGGAAATATTGACGACCTGGACTCTACCCGCTATTATGCAGATTTAACGGCCGCAACGTTGGCGGGCCTGGGCATCAATGTTAATTTTACTCCGGTCGCAGACCTCGCTTCCAATGCTGAGAACCCGATCATCGCCGGGAAGAGTAGGGCATACTCAGCAGATCCGGCAGTAGTAGTGAGGCATGCAGGCGTGGTTGTTGCATCGCACCGTAATTTCAAGATCCTAACCTCCCTAAAGCATTTTCCAGGACACGGCAGTTCCACGGGCGACACGCATATGGGCATGGCCGATGTCACCGCAGTCTGGAGTGTGGATGAATTGCTTCCGTATCAATTAATGATACAAGCCGGCAAGGTTGACGCCATTATGACCGCACATATCATCAATGGCAGGCTTGATTCGCTTGAGCTTCCAGCTACTTTGTCACATGCAGTTATTCAGGGTCTGCTACGCAGCGAGCTTGGATACAACGGGGTAGTGTTTTCAGATGATATGCATATGCGTGCCATAAGCGAACACTTTGGGTTGAAAACCGCCATCAAACTGAGTATAAATGCCGGCGTTGATGTGCTACTGTTTTCCAATAATCTGGCCCCGGATGACGAATCAGGCGCCCGGAATATTCATCGGATCATCCGGTCGCTGGTAAATGAAGGGTCAGTTGGCGAAGACCGGATAAAGGAATCATATCAACGGATTGTCAGATTGAAAAAAACCTATAGCTTAAATTTTACTCTGGAATGACTCAACCGGTTCACGAATTATAAATAACGCCTGTTCCAGGTTTCGGAATAACTGTTAACTATATGAAAATCAGAAAATTGTATTCTTGAGTAGAATTTATTAAATTATTTTACGTTATTGTAGTTACAGGCCTGGTAATCTAATGTTTTCCGGAAAGACAATTTTTATACTTATTACTATAACAGTGTGCATTTATGCTGCAGGAAACGGGTATGCGCAGATCAGGGTGGATACAACCCAGACGGCTGAATTTCTGGTTCGGGATATTCTGATCGGACAGGGTGTTCTGGTAGGCAATGTAACTTCTCGCGGAGCCCCATATGCGATCGCGCTGTTTACTGACAGCTCGGCGCAGGTGGGCATTAAAGCGGGGATATTGCTTTCAACGGGAAACGTGTATTACAGCATCGGGCCTAACAAAAGCCCTCGTTCGGGATGGGCAAGCAACACCCCGGGTGATGAAGACCTCGATAAAATTACGCGTGGCAAGACGTACGATGCCGCTGTGCTTGAATTTGATTTTATCACAAACTCGGAAATATTATCGTTCAATTTTGTTTTTGCTTCTGAGGAATACCGGGAATACGTAGGCTCAAAATTCAATGATGTTTTTGGGTTTTTCCTTACCGGACCCAATGCCGACCATGTAAACCTTGCCACACTGCCAGATGGCAAAACAGCTATCAATATAAACAATGTAAATCACGAAAAGGGAAAAATGTATTATGTGGACAACCCCTATTACAATACATTGGATCCGTTTATCTGGGATGTCAGGAAAAGAAAAGTTGTAAAAAATAACAAATACCGGAAAAAAGTGGATCCACCACGTTATGATGTGCAATTTGATGGCTTTACCGTGGTATTGCAAGCCCGATACACGGTATTTCCTAATGAAATCTATCATATAAAAATGGCTGTTGCAGATGTATCGGATGGCATTTTGGATTCTGGTGTATTTCTTGAGGCAGGTTCTTTCATGAGTTCGGGAGAGATATTTGTTACGCTTGATAAAACAGAAGACCGCTTTGACAAGGTTCAACCTGATCAAGCGATCCCCCGTGCAGTTGAAACACACGATGAGATTTCAAGGGTGCCATCGGAAGAAATGGATTTTATTGCCGAAAACAGGAATTACCTGCCTGATCCGAAAAAGGAAACCCCGGATTTTAATATTATTAATATTGAGTTTGCATTTGATTCGTATGAAATACCCGACTCTTCCGTGCAGATCATCCATAGTATTTTTAAGTTGCTTGATAGCAACCCGGATATCCGTGTGGAAGTAGTCGGACACACCGATAATCGGGGTTCCGTGGAGTATAATATGAAGCTTTCTCAGAAGAGATCGGATACAGTTTTAAAACATTTATTTAGTTTAGGCGTTAAACATGATAGGATAACAAGCCGGTTTATGGGTGAAACGGTTCCGGTTGATTCAAATAAGACCGATAAAGGAAGAGCCAGAAACCGACGGGTAGAATTTATAATTAAACGCGAAAAAACATTGCATTAGGCATGGATACGGGATTTATTCTGGTCTGATTTTTGTTATATTAATAGAACGCGTTACATCTTAATCGAAAAAAAGTAGTAACAAACACAACCTTTTAGGCGTTTTGTTTGTAATTATTATTGGATAGTAACGATTATTGGAAAGACAGGAGGTTAAAATGCGACAATTAAAAGTAACAAAGTCGATAACAAACAGGAGCAGTGAATCGCTCAATAAGTATCTTCAGGATATCAGTAAAGAACAAATGGTGACTCCTGAAGAAGAAGTAGCTCTTGCGCGCAGAATCAAGCAGGGCGATCAGGTGGCCCTTGACAAAATGGTAAGGGCAAATCTGAGATTTGTTGTTTCTGTAGCAAAAAAGTATCAGAATACGGCGTTATCACTTAACGACCTGATAAACGAAGGTAATATCGGGTTGGTGAAAGCCGCTCAGCGATTTGATGAAACCAAAGGATTTAAATTTATTTCATATGCAGTCTGGTGGATCCGGCAATCCATCATTCAGGCCATCTCTGAACAATCAAGGCTGATTCGTATGCCGTTGAACAAAGTAGATTCTCTGAGCAAGATCAATGCTGCTATCATGAAAATTGAGCAGCATGAAGAAAGAACACCTACGGCAGAAGAGCTAGCCAAAATTGTGAGTATGGATAAAAATGAAGTGATGAAGGTGATGAACCTTGCCGGTCGTCATGTTTCCGTTAATGCACCTTTTAAAGCGGAAGAATCAAACAGCCTGCTTGATGTGCTCGAAGATAAAGAAATGGACCGAGCCGATACACAAATGGATCGAACATATTCATTAAAAATTGAGACCGAACGTGCACTTTCCTCATTAACTGAGCAGGAAAAAGAGGTAGTGAAGTTGTATTATGGGATCAGTACTGGTCAGCCCTTCACCCTCGGTGAAATTGGAGAAAAGTTCGATCTTACGAATGAACGTATCCGGCAGATCAAGCTGAGGGCGCTCGCCAAACTCAGAACATCAAAGAGAAAATCTCTTCTGAAAGAGTATCTCGGTTAAGTTTAGTTAGTTAAGGTTGTACAAGTCAGAAAAGCCGGTAGCAACACATTAAATGTATTGCTTCAACCGGCTTTTTTGATTTACATGATCGAGTTAGATTCAAAGCCGGACACCGTTTTGTAATATGCAAAATACAAATCGTAAATTGTTACTAAATTCTTTAGAGTTTTTCCGGCCATCTTGTCAGAAATACGTCATAATAACCTTCTTCCTTATTAATAATCTTTTAGAACCAACTCTTTATATTTATTTGTTAATGCTTCGAGCGCTCTGAAAATGGACGCGGCATTGCCAAACCGGTGTTTAGTCAGAAAATATTGTCCGGTTGGCTTTTCTACATAGTTTCAAGTGCAATTGCATGTAGTAATTTCCACTGAAGCGAAGATATTAGTTCTCTGTATTGAAAAAACACGGGTTCGTGTTCAAACAGAATCATGTCCAGTTTCTTAAAAATAAGAATATATATACAAAATGTATATTGACCTTTTAGGAGCTTCCGATATAGCTAATTACTGTATTCCGAACAGCGGGTGAAGGGATTCGAAAGAAAAATGTGGCTACGGAGCATCGTCCTGTTTACGAAAAAACACCGGGTCCGTACTGCTGGAAAACCTAGCTTGATTAGCATGAAATAATTCTGTTAATTGAAAAAAAATAATTCTCAATTTTATATGAAGTATTTCATATTTTTTATTTCGGGTACACTTATGATTAGTTGCACATCAAACTCCAAAAAAGCAGAGTTAATTATTCAAAATGCGGTTATCTGGACCGCAAATCCGGAACAGCCCTATGCTGAAGCGCTGGCTGTAAAAGCAGGTAAGATTCTGGCAGTGGGCAGCACCGATGATATACAGCAATATGCGGGAAGTGATACGGAAATAACCGATGCCGATTCGGGGTTCATCGTTCCGGGCTTCATCGACAGCCATGTTCATTTTATTGTCGGCGGCAAAAACCTCTCATCAGTTCAACTTCGAGATGCCTCCACTCCTGAAGAGTTTATACACCGGATTGCTGAATATGCCCGTACCCTGAAACCAGGAGAATGGATAACGGGAGGTGATTGGGACCATAAACTGTGGGGCGGAGAATTGCCGCGAAAAGAATGGATTGACTCCGTGACGAAAGAGAATCCTGTTCTGGTTAATCGCCTTGACGGACACATGGCACTTGTGAATTCGCTTACACTATCCCTTGAAGGTATTAATAAAGAAACAAAATCCGTGGAAGGAGGTGAAATTGTTATTGATGATAAAACCGGCGATCCAACGGGAATTTTTCTTGATAATGCCTACTTCCGACTACTTGGGAATGCCATACCCGCTGACAGTGAGGAGCAACAGGAAAGTTACATGAAAGCTGCGATGCAATATGTTGTTTCTCATGGTGTTACATCCATTCACGATATGGATGGTGTTGAAAGTCAAAAGGTATTTGAACGGCTACGCGACAAAGGTGACATGACAGTCCGGGTTTATAGTTGCAGCCCTCTGGCCAGCTGGAAGTTACTTCAGCAAAAAATCATCGTAGAAGGCACGGGGGACGAATGGGTGAAAACAGGTGCTCTGAAAGGATTTGTGGATGGTTCGCTGGGTTCGCACACTGCTGCATTCTTTGATCCGTATTCAGATGCACCTGAGCATAATGGATTTTTTGTCAATACCAAAGAGGAACTCTACCGCTGGATATCGGGTGCTGACAGCGCCAGACTTCAGGTTGTTGTGCATGCCATTGGAGATAGCGCTAACAGTTCGTTATTGGATATTTATGAACAAGTAACGAATGAAAACGAGCCTCGTGACCGGCGATTCCGGATTGAGCATGCGCAGCACATTGCTATCGGGGATTTTCGGAGGTTCGCAGTCCTGAATGTCATTGCCAGCGTGCAGCCGTATCATTTGATCGATGACGGGAGATGGGCTGAAAAGGTCATTGGCCCGAAAAGGATAAAAACCACCTATCCATTTCGGTCATACCTTGATGCAGATGTCAGGATAGCATTGGGTTCTGATTGGTTTGTGGCCCCTCCCATACCGCTGATGGGCATCTATGCAGCAGTAACACGGGCAACTCTCGACAGTAAGAATCCGGATGGTTGGGTTCCCGAACAAAAAATAATGGTAGAAGAGGCATTACGGGGTTACACCATTGACGCAGCGTACGCTTCTTTTGATGAAGACATTAAAGGTTCACTCGAACCGGGAAAACTGGCTGATTTCGTAATAATTGATCTGAATCTCATTGAGATTGAACCTGAACGAATCAGGGATGCGCAGGTAGTAATGACGTTTGTAGGTGGCAGGAAAGTGTTTGGCAGATCTGTGCACTAGTGATCAGGACGGCTATCTTTCGACAGATTCATAAGTCGGCCATCCATTATTTGATGATTCTTACGAAATTAAATAATAATATTGCTGCAAAATTTGAGTTCCCTTTTTGGAAAGCCATTTCGAATATTCGTTTTACAGATTTACATCTGATAAGGTAAATAATAACCACTGGGCAGTTTAAAACCTGGTTCCCACCACCACTTTTTCCTTGAACCGCATTACATTTCCCTGAAGGTTAAAAATTTCAAATAGAATAATATAGTACCCTATAGGGGCTTTCAATCCGTTCTGAGATGTTCCCTCCCAGGTTACAAAGCCTTTTTGAGCCAGATAGGCATTTTTCATTATTTGCTTTATTTCTCTCCCTTCAAGATTATATATGGAGATACTTCCGATATACCCGGGTTTATCAAAGGCATAGGAAATGGTTACAAACGAATCTCCCCCTGGAGCCAATGGGTCAAATACCAGTGGTGAAACGGTAATTTCATTTTGAATAAACGATATTTCCAGGTGCTGTGAGTTGAGGCGGCCGGGAGTAGCATAACCTGATTCGGATGAAGCGGACTTCCAGTTGTCAGGATTGGCTGAATCCTCCGAAAATTCCACCCTTTCGAGCGAAACACCCTGTGTATCCGCAAAAAGATCATGGTGCATACCTTCATGGTATTCCAGTTTATCAAGCAATGTACCGGCCGGGTTAAGGAGTTCCACTACACCCCTATCATCCGGAAAGGCAGGCAGTTTTACAAAATGGATTTTATCAAAAGGAGTTGCAGGATATTCATTTAAGATATTTTCGATATTTTCAGAAAATGCAATGTGACTGTACGGTTGCATAAGAAGCGGATCACGTATTTGTGTTGTGTCTTTTTGATTGGAAAATTTCAGTCCTTTCAGTTCGAGGTATTTTGAAGTAGTGTTGTATAGTTCGATAAAATCGAATCCATGCGGGCGTGGGTTGAAAAGAATTTCATTGATAACCAGATCAGAATCAGAAACGGAATCGGGCAGAACAATTGCAAATTTTTCAGAGCCGGATTTTATGATATTACCACTGCAATCAGTCAGGCCTGATATTTCAAAGGTATATTCTAAACTGGTGGTCAGCGATTGAGCGGGGAACACATATAAATTTTTGTGGCGTTCATCCCATTGGATACCCTTTATTTCTGTTGCCGGTTTAATTTTCCAACTGGCCGGTTTTGCTGATGTCGTATCCATGATCTCGCTGAACTGAATATAAACTGTTTCCCTATTCAGCGCCCACGAAGCAATTACTTTCGGCCCGGTCAAATCCGGATTTACGTTGTTTACTGAATTTACCCTGCCTGGACTACCGCCCGAGGGGTCATTCGATGCAGTCCAGTTTTCATTTTCACCACATGGGTTCGAAAGGTCTATCATTTCGAGTGACCACCCTCCCTGCTTTTTTTCGATGTCGTCATACCAGGTATCATCGAAATCTACGCGATGAATAATCTCGCCATTCATGTTTTTTAAAATGACAGCATCCATTGAATTATTGATTACTGGCCAGCTTTTTAATCCTGTTATCGTATTAATTTCAATATTTCTTAAACTTTCGATGGAAGCCTCTGATGTTAAAATCAACCAGGCGTAGGGGGCGATATGACCATCTTCAATTATTGAAAATTTGTTTGCATCTCCAAGATAATAACCCCGAATAGGCAGTGAGTATGGATTGGGGTTGTACAACTCAACATATTCAACCGTGATGCGTGTATCGTCTGAAGATGGGGCTGCCATTATTTCAGAGATGAACAACTGGTGAAATCCAGCCATTGGCGGAGGATTATATTTGAAAGACCAGGTAAGCACAGGCTGTATATTACCTGAAGTATCAGCAAGATTGTAAATAACTAGTTCAGCATCAAATGATTCCCAGAGCAGGGTATCAAACGTAAGTGAAAGATGATTTCTGTTCACAGTATCCCACGAATAGTCAGAAGGATTTCCAAGTACATTTATTTCAAAATCTGTTATGGAGATGTTCTGTAAATCAACAGGTTCATCAAATATAATATCCAGTTGGTTGTGGTACGGAAAACTGATGCTGTCAATACCGGGAGGAGTAAGGTCTAGTTCCAGGTTATAAGATTCGTGATGCAGTGGGTTTCCCCAGCAATCGGATAATCCGGTAATCATCAGCTGGTATCCGGTTGATGATGCAAACGGGGAATTAAATCTAAGAATGATATTGTCCGAGTAGCTTTCATGAGCGATCACTGAATCAGGGTTATTACCATTCAATGCGTAAGTGGCATGAAAAAACTGTGAAACTTCCAGGGATTTATTGAATTGAAGTGCAAGTTCCGTTGAAGACAAGGCGCGGGTATTTGTCATTTGTACCAACGTAGTGTCTGGGACATCATTGAATATGGAGTTGATGTTTCCGGGTGTACCTCCTGAAGGATCCGTGGATGAAGACCAGTTTCCGGCCTGCGAACAGGGGTGATATGGGTTTATTAGTTCAAGTGACCAGCCTCCTTCCTGCTTTTGATCATCGTTATACCACGAATCGTCATATTCCACTTGGTCCACTACCTGACCATACATATTTTCAAGAATTACGGCATCTTTAACATTATTGAGTACCGGCCAGTATTTCAGTCCTGTTAAATTTTCGATGTTGTGATCCGACAAACTTTCTACGGAGGAGTGCGACGCCAAAACCAGAAAAGAATGTGGCTGTATAATACCGTCTTCGATAAGCGTGTGATTATGGGAATCTCCGAATTGATATCCTCGCAAAGGCATTGCAATCTCACCCGGATTAAATAGTTCAACATATTCCACGCCCAGGCTTGTGTTTTCCGATTCCGGGTTTGCCATGATCTCTGTTATAATCAACTGCTTACCTGACGCAACCGGTAGAGTGATATATGTAAAATGTTCCGAAAACTCGGGCATAACATTCCCTGCCGTATCTGCAAGATTTCGGATCGTCAAGATAGCTTCAAACGATTCCAGGAACAGCGTATCAAATACCAGCGATACCCGGGTTGGCGGCGTATAATCTGTAATGATACTTACAGGAATACCGGCACCGGATAAATCAAAATCATTTTCTGTTAATGATTCCGCATTGATAGATTCATTAAAAATTATGTCCAATTGATTATGATAAAGAAAGAAAATGCTGTCGATATCAGGCGGATCCACATCAAAAATGAATGTACGTGTGTTTTCTTCAAGAAGGTTTCCCCAGCAATCGAGTAACCCTTCTATTTTCAATTCATAGGTAGTAAAAGACTGCACGGGGGTTTTTAATCGCAGGATTACGAAAGCCGATTGTTCTTTGTTCGCAATGAGGCTATCAGAAGCTATTTCATTAATCAGAAATACCGCTTCCAGGTAATGGGAGGCTTCTAAATTTTTATTAAATACAATTTTCAACTCAGACGGTGAAATCATCAAAATGCCTGTCATACGCAACCGTGTTGTGTCCGGTTCAGGATCATATACCGAATTTACCTCCCCAGGCGTACCTCCTGAAAAGGCAACCGATGACTGCCAGTTATCCGACCCGGAACAGGGATGAAATGGGTTTATTCGTTCCAGGGTCCAGCCTCCTTCGTTTTTACCTGTGTCATGCCATTCAACCGAATACCCTGTCTGATCAATCATCCTGTATTCCGGGGAGTATAAAGTCAGTGAGTCCGCACTATTATTCAATGTTGGCCAGGGTCTAATACCCATTACTGTTCCGTATTTTTCAAAGGATTCGACATTTTCTTTTGATGTCAGCAACAAAAATGAGTCGGGTAACAATATGTAATTTTCCATTGATGCAGTCGTACGCATATCTTTCAAAATCCAGTTATGGAGGTTAACAGGAGCCGATCCGGTATTCCACAATTCAACAAATTCAAATTCGGGAAGATCTTCAGGAGGATTCGGATCAGGCAAAATTTCATTGATAACAACATCATGATAGCTGATATTCGAAGGTTGAAAATAAAGAAACTGAGAAAGGGTATCCGACATTTTGTTTCCGGAAATATCAGAAATACCACTTATCCGGAGGGTGTGGATATATCCATTCAGGAAGTTATTTACAAAAGTAAGCGTAACCTTTTCCGGTTCTTGCGTGCTCTGAGAAATTAATTCTACTGAGTTATCAGATGGGGAAATAATTTCATAGACTGCAGCGAGAGTCGATACAAGTCCCAGCTCTTCATTGAAATGCAGTCTGATATTAGATTGATCTAGTACGGTAATTGAATCCAGTACAGGCGCATCGTAGTCCACATATGGATCACCGCTTATATACAAATAATCAAAGTAGAATTTGTCTGAACGGGTGGAAGTAAAATGACAATCAAAACCTGCAAATTCTGAGTACAATTGTGCATTATCAATGTCTGTTCCCTCCAGTATAAAATCATTCAGCGAATCAATCCTGGAATAAAGACTCCAGTAGCCGGTTGAATCGCGGGTGGTTTTTACTTCAAGCGATACGCTGGAAGTATTGAGCAAATCATCGGTTCCATCGATGAGTAGTATATCGCTGGTTCCGTCGGTATAAAAAAGACTTACATCGTCTGCGGGACCACCAACACGCACATAATATCCAATCATTTTTGCCGAAAGTGTATCCTTATAACTTGCAAGAAATATACGAGCATAGTTATTTGACGAAGGATTAAAATCAAAACTTACCTGAAACTGCCATGAGGCATTATTAATTGAAGCACTTTGAATATATATAAGAGCTGAGCCGGTTTGGGAGGGAGCTGCAAGCCGGAGGTTATCATTTTCTATTACAAAGAACGCCGTATCCCCCGCCCAGTAAGTTGAACTGAAAGACACACTGTCATTAAAATCCAGGATGACCTGGGCGCTGGCTGTAAATGAAAAGATCATCAAAACCATATGACTAATAACTTTCTTCACTTCATGTTCATTTTTGTTGGAAATGTAATTTTATACAGATACTGGTTGATTTCAAAAAGGATATTCAAAGAACCATGTAACTGTTTTACGGATTTATGCAAAAATCTTCTGCCGGTTTTCTTCTTTTTGTGAATTCTACTATACCAATAAATAATCTTGCTATTTTTGCTTAAAACCGAGATAAATGAAGTTAGCAGTTGTAGGTGTAACAGGGTTGGTGGGTCAGGTAATAGTAAAGGTACTCGAGGAGAGAAATATCCGTGTAGATCAATTTATTCCTGTTGCTTCCGAAAAATCAGTGGGTATTGAAATTACTTTCCGGAACACAGTTTATCAGGTTATCGGAATGGAAACAGCCATATCTATGGCACCGGATATCGCAATATTTTCAGCAGGTGGATCTGTCTCATTAGAATATGCACCAGCATTCGCTAATACCGGATGTGTGGTCATTGACAACTCATCGGCATGGAGGATGAATCCCGAGCATAAGCTGATCGTTCCTGAAATAAACGGCTCCATTCTTGGTCTTGATGATATGATTATTGCAAACCCTAACTGTTCAACCATACAGATGGTACTTGCGCTGGCACCACTTCATGACACTTTCAGGCTAAAGCGTATTGTGGTATCGACCTACCAGTCAGTTACCGGTACCGGTAAAGCTGCGGTAGATCAGTTGTATGCCGAGCGCAACGGAAGCGATACAGTGGACAGAGTATATCCATATGCTATTGACATGAATGTACTGCCGCACATAGATGTTTTTATGGAAAACGGATATACGAATGAGGAGATGAAAATAATCAATGAAACACATAAAATACTTCATGACGATTCCATTGCAATCACGGCAACGGCGGTCCGGTTGCCTGTAATGGGAGGCCACTCCGAATCGGTGAATGCTGAGTTCCATGAAGAATTTGACCTGGAGCGGATCGTCGAAATTCTTTCAGAAGCAGAAGGTATAACGGTCATAGATAATCCCGGACAAAACGAATATCCGATGCCATTGCATGCAAAAGGAAAAGATGATGTATTTGTAGGGCGTATCCGACGGGATGATTCTCATCCGAATACACTGAATATGTGGATCGTAGCAGATAATCTGAGAAAAGGTGCGGCAACAAACGCTGTACAGATTGCAGAAATACTCATTAGCAAAAGATTTGCAAGTTGATTTGCTTGGTAAACTGTTAAAAAAGGAAGTTCAGAAATTTATCCGTGATCATCTGGATGACGACCCCCTTACCATCCGTTCACACCATCACAGATCTTAAAAAAAATACAAAATAAAGGATGGCGGAAATATGTTTCTTTTAGCCGTTACATCTTTTTAATGGACCTCATCTGATTCTTTGCACATCTGAGATTTTATTTTAAACCTCCACACTTGGATCAAATAGGCAACATTTAATTACTATGCTTTACTTTAGCAGAAAAAAGTTTACCTTAAAAACAAAAAATAAAATCATGAAAATTACATTAGGATTAGCCTTCCTGGCAATTTCAGGGTTATCCATACTATCTGCTTACGGACAGGAAAAGCGTTTTTATATGCCTTCTGAGATCAAACAGGCATATGATAACGGAACCCGGTCTTTTGATGGCAAGCCGGGTCCCGATTATTGGCAGAATATGGTAGATTATCAAATACAGGTAAAAATTGACCCTGAAAGTAAAATGATATCAGGTGAAGAAGAGGTTGTTTACCATAATTCCAGCCCAAATGAACTAAACACACTGATTGTACGGTTGTACATGGATGCCTACAAAAAAGGAAATTCCCGTTCATCGATCATCAACCCAAAAGATATTGACGATGGAGTTGAACTGACTGGTGTTAAAATCAATGGGATCGAATTCGACCTTTCGAATCGGGATAAAGTACGACAAAGCGGCACAAATATTACTTTTACGCTTGATAAGCCCCTGAAATCAGGTGAGAGCCTGACCTTTAATGTCTTCTGGAAACAAAAAATTCCCGTTCACACAAGGATACGTACAGGAGCATATGACAGTACCTCCTTTTTTGTGGCATACTGGTATCCCCAGATCGCTGTTTATGACGATTTATTTGGCTGGGACAGACTCAATTACACGTTACGAACTGAGTTTTATAACAACCTGGGAAACTATGATGTGGAAATAACCGTACCGGACAACTTTCTAGTTTGGGCGACAGGAAATTTCAACAATGCTTCTGAGGTACTACCTGCCCCAATTCATGAACGGTTTACAAGGGCAAAGTCATCACAGGATGTGGTTCACATCGTAACGTCGGAAGACATCAGGAATGGTTTTAGATCTCTGACCAACACATGGCATTATACAGCTTCAGAAGTTTCTGATTTTGCCTTTGCCATGAGCGACCATTATGTGTGGGACGCTGTGGTACAACCTATCGGCAACCGGAATATATTTATCAGTTCGGCTTATTCAATGGAAATGGATACGGTTGCAAGTTATACAGGGCATACAGCTATCCAGCAGAAAGCAATGAAGCATTTTTCGGAAGACATGCCCGGAGTTCCTTATCCATACGAGGCATTCACAACGTTTATTGCTAAGGGTGGAGGAGGAATGGAATACCCTATGATGGCTAACAATGGCGGGCCTGGCCGTGGGGTAACCATTCATGAAATGTTTCATATGTATTTCCCCATGTATGTTAGGGTTAATGAACGCAGGTGGGCATGGATGGATGAAGGATGGGCGCAGTACATGACTGCATTAGTGACAAACCGGTATTTTGAAGATGATCATGAACTAGCCAAAGTATTCGCACGTATAAACCCCGGGGCAACCATGGGAACAATTGCTGATCTGCCGCTGATTACCTCTTCGCAATTTCTTACGGGTTCGAATTATGGCTATGCAAGCTACTCGCTGCCGGCTACGATATATGCCATCATACATCAGCACCTGGGCGAAGCACTTTTTAAGACCTGCTACCAGGAATATATAAGAAGATGGGCTAAAAAATCCCCCACACCTTATGATTTCTTCTATACGTTTGAAAACGTATCAGGACAGGATTTAAGCTGGATTTGGAAACCCTGGTTCTTCGAATTTGGTGTTGCGGATGTGGCCATTCAATCGTACGAAAAGGGGAAACTTGTCGTAAATAATATAGGCAATAAACCTGTTCCCATATTTGTTGAGATCATTTATAATAACGATTCCTCGAAACGCATAAGCAAAAGCGCTGAAATTTGGAAAGATGGTAACAAAATAGTGGAGATAGCAATTCCGGATTATGAAAACATGAAAAAGATTTCCATAAACAACGGGGTAGCTGATGTGAATATTATTAATAATTTTTATCCATCCGTTCGTTCGCTGTATAAAAACGTTGATTTATCTGCAGACATTATGGGAAGGTATCAACCTGAGCAGTTTCCGGTCAAAATAAATATTATCGAAGACGACGGATTGATATATATTAAAATACCGGAATTCAGAATAGATCGGGTTATTTACCCAAAAGACAAAGAAAATTTCGTTTCGCTTGATGGTTCCGTGAATCTGAAATTTGATGTGGATGAATCAGGGAAATGTTCAGGCGTGGAAATCATATTCATTGGCGGATTTGTGGTAAATGCAGAAAAACTGGGGGTGGATCAGTAGCATCAGAAGTAGCCTCTGAAATCCGGTCTAGTATCTAATAAAGCGGTCTGACCCTTGTTTCAGGACGACTTGTTACTGCCTGGTTTTAGTTTATCCTGGACTGATAGCGACTTTTCTGGAGCAGCGATAATGGCATCGGAGTTTTGTTTAAAAATGGCTTTGCGCAGCAAACTCTCTACTGGCAGGACGAGCAACGCAATGCTTACCTGTATAAAAAAATCAACAACAGGTGAGGTATCACTTCCGAGCTTGTATTCTGCAACAGTCTGCACAAACTCCAAAATGAGGATCAATGTCAGGAATGCAAGTAACCGGCTTATTAGCCTGTAGCGCACCTTGGACCTGTTCAGCCGGATTGAGAGGACCAGGAGCGTGGTAAAAAACAGGACTTCCATTGCATAAAACCAAGGCCTCCTCCAGTACGGGGGAATAACCCGGAATGTAATAGGCTCAATTGCACTTGTTCGACCGAAGACATTTCGTGTTTGAAATTCTAGTGCATATTCTCCCGGAGGCAGAAAAGAGAAAGTAATAAAATTGTTGTTCGATGACCAGTCCGACCACTGCTCTGATAACCCGGTAAGACGAAACTGGTACTCAATATGCATTAATCCTGAATAATCGGGCTGAACAAACCGGAAACTAAGCGAGTTATTTTCCATCTGAATATTGAGTCCGGAGGCTGGCGATAAAACTTCGGAAGCACTTCTGATCTCTTTCAGATATATCCCGTGACGCATCGATAGATTCACTTTATCAGGCTGCCTGATCCCGAAAATCTGATTGTTTTGTGTGACCACCCAATACGTATCATCTTCTTCTGAATAGGCGAGTTGCCGTATGTTATCAAACGCATTCAGAAATTCCATACCGTCGGTACCATACGTAGCGCCGAGTATATGCCATGTACTTCCGTTAAAAATCCATAACGAATGATCACTGCTCATAAAAATCTGATCAGGAGTGCCGTATTGGTCTTTCATCTCAATATCCTCCACTATTTCACGGTTTTCAGGATCATAATAAGAGTAGCCGGATGACTTCACAAAGATCATCCGGCCATCGTGTGGCACGGCATAAGTTCGTTCAAAATAAGGATTATTGATCTTAAAAACGTCCACATCAATGAGTTCACCGTTTTCGAGCTCGATCCGGTAAATGGAATCAGCTCCACAAAGCCAGATATCTTTTCCGAATTCTGCAATCTGAAAAACAACATCTTCAAGTCCTTCAAGCAGGTTGCTTTCCTGCCATCCGTTTTGGGTCTTCTTGTATGTCAGAATCTCATTTTCATAGGTGGACGCAAACAACAGATCATTTTTATCTGAATAGTGCAAGTGCCTGACCGGAATTTCTGATATTACCTTGGAACTGCCATCCCTGATTTCGTATATGCCGGATAAACTTCCGACGATTACCAGGTCATTCAAAGACAACATCAGGTCAGTTTTTGCCGGAATGCCCTCAATCTTTTTAAATATATAACGCACCGAAAGCAATTCCCGTTTGATCCTCCTTTCCCATTCCACAATTGTAGTTTCATGATTTTGCTTCTTACCGAATAATTTCGAAAAAATGCCTCCTGAACTTTTTTTTGCGCCTGTTGTTGGCTTTACCTGATCTGCCCGGTTAACAGCTTCGGTTTGGTCTTTCCCGGATTTTCCGTTTTCCTTTTTCTTATCATTTTTCTTTAAGAATGAAAACAACCCCTTTTTATTTTTCTGTTTACCAGAGGGTTTTGACGGATCAGTTGTGTCGGAAATGCGTTTAGATTTGGATTTTGAAGTGCTTTTTTTCACCTCTTTTTTCTGCGATTCAAGGGGTTGTATTTGAATGTAATATGCTGTTTCCTTATAATCTTCTACTTGGTCAAGATAATAAACCCCAAGATTGGTACCTGCATACAGGTTATCTCCTTGTTTAATGATAGAAAGAATATTACCCTCAATACCCGGAATATTACTATAATTCCGCAACGATATGAGGGGTGCAATACGGGTAAACCCATAATCATGCGCCACCCAAACCCCATTGTCGCTGTCTGTTAAAATGGTATAAACCTGGTTGTCGGGCAAGCCCGTGTGGTAGTTTATAATACCGTCAATTTTCTCCGATTTTGAATTGACAAATGCTACACCACCTGACAAGGTCGAAACGGCGATTAGCGTATCACCCACCCAAATCAATCTGATTGGATTCGACCCGCCAATATAACCCTCGTCATCTAACGTCAGTTGCATAAGTGAATCACCTCTGTTGATCCAGATATTGCCATCGGAAGTAAGTATGGCACTTTTTAAATTCGATCTTTCTTCAATCCATATAATTTCCGAATCAATGGAATCAAATGCATCGAAATGGGTAATATCTTGATATTTATTCGATAGTTTAAGCAATCCGGCATCATGTGTGTCGATCAGAATTTCGTTTTTGTAGCTAAAAAGGTTCCTGAATTTCTGACCTGTATCTGTTAAATGAATCGATAATGAATCGGAATCCGGTGAATACGCGTATAAACGATTTTCGGTAAGGAACAAAATATCATCGCGATAACCGGTTGCTGAAATTATATCATCAATTTCCGGTCCGTTACGGATAATCTGAAAATCGAGCTGACTCTTTTCATTCCACGAGATTTTACCTATCAGATCCCTGCCACCTGCATATACGGTGTTGTCATGGGCAACCACAAGCTGAAAAATTGCAGCAGGAGAAGGGAAAAGTTTCCATGTCTGGCCATCATACTGAATAACTCCCTTTCTGTTGGCAATCCAAATGATACCATTCTGATCCTGAACAAGGCTGAAATTCACATTATCGAAAAGATCCGAAGAAGGTAAATGATGTGTAAGAAAATAATCTCCATCCTGGCTGAATGTATTCATTCTTGACAGGATGATGCATAAAAACAGTATAATAGCTATACGGGTAATATTCACTTTAGCTCCTTTGGAAAGCTAAAGTTAAAAAAAGCTCATGACAAACAAGGACGCTAGGCTGTTTTCGGAACTCAACTTATCCGGCTCCAGTTCACAGCTGTTTTTTTCAGTGAATCAATATGCTTTCGAATTGGCAAGTTTTCAGGACTGTTTAAAAGTGGGTCTTTATCGAGAAGCAGGATAGCCTCATCACGTGCTGTCTGCAATATAACGGCGTCTTTACTGAGGTCAGCAAGAAGCAGATCCAATACCCCGCTTTGCTGCGTGCCCATCAAGTCGCCGGGGCCACGCAATTTCAGATCAACATCCGCAATATCAAATCCATTGGTAGTACGTATCATTGTCTCGATACGGATACGGGCATCTTTTGACAGTTTATATTCTGTCATTAGGATACACCAGGATTGACCAGACCCTCTGCCTACACGACCACGAAGCTGATGCAACTGGGCCAACCCGAATCGTTCTGCATTTTCGATTACCATGATCGTAGCGTTTGAAACATCCACACCAACTTCTATCACCGTAGTAGCTACCATGATTTTGGTTTCTCCTTTTATAAATCGCTGCATTTCATAATCCTTGGCATCCGGTTTCATTTTGCCATGCAAAATACTTACTGGGATTCCAGGAAAAGCCATGCAGATGCTTTCGTAGCCATCCATCAGGTCTTTCAAATCTGATTTTTCGGATTCTTCTATGAGCGGATAAACCACATAAATCTGGCTTCCTTTCCTGATCTCCTCTTTCATAAATCCGAATACCTTTAGGCGCATGGAATCATACCGGTGAAGTGTTTTCACAGGTTTCCGGCCGGCAGGCATCTCATCGATTACTGAAACATCCAGGTCGCCATACAATGTCATAGCAAGTGTGCGTGGAATTGGGGTGGCTGTCATCACCAGCATATGCGGATAGTAGTTCGAATTTTTTTGCCATAACTTTGAACGCTGGGCAACGCCGAAGCGGTGCTGCTCATCAATGACTGCCAACCCCAGGTTTTTAAACCGGACAATATCTTCCAGCAAGGCATGTGTTCCGGTAAGTATGTGCAGGCTTCCATCGAGCAGCATCTGGTGAATGA
Organism: Bacteroidota bacterium; assembly: GCA_022571715.1. Lineage (GTDB taxonomy): Bacteria > Bacteroidota > Bacteroidia > Cytophagales > Cyclobacteriaceae > SZUA-230. The sequence continues at coordinate 30,448 of JACZXH010000018.1, forward strand.
TCTTTCTTTCGCTGGTTTTGGTTGATCCGGTGAGCAAACCCATATGAAGGCCCATCTTTGAAGCCAGGGGTTTAAGTCTGTTGTAATGCTGGATAGCCAGTATTTCTGTGGGAGCCATCATTGCAGCCTGAGCATCTCCGTTTATTACCAGCAGCATACAAAGAAAAGCCACAATCGTTTTACCGCTGCCCACATCGCCCTGGAGCAGACGGTTCATTTGCTTGCCCGAACGCATATTCCTGTAAATTTCCCTGATCACTCTTTTTTGTGCTCCTGTAAGTTTAAAAGGCAGATGTTTGTTGTAGAACTCGGTGATAAGGTTTGTCTTGCTGAACACCATCCCCTTGAATTTCTCCATCCTGTAAACTTTCATTTGCAGAAGTTTGAGCTGAATATAAAATAGCTCCTCAAATTTCAGCCTGAACAGTGTCTTTTGAAGCATTTGATGATTGTCCGGGAAATGGATCTGGATCATAGCTTCCTTTTTTGGCATCAGCTTAAAAGATTGCATTACAGCTTCGGGCAATGTTTCATGGATATGGTTGACTGCTTTTTCCAGCAGTAAGGCCTGGAGTTTCATTAACGCCCTGCTGTCTAGAAATTTTGATTTGAGCTTTTCGGAAGTAGAATAAACAGGCTGAAGATATCCTGAGGTATCGTGATGTGGAGTGACGATATCCAGTTCCGGGTGAGCCATATTTAATTTACCGTGCCCGTAAATCGCGGGTTTTCCGAATATAACATATTCTACGCCTGGCTGCAGCTTTTTTTGTACCCATTGTAACCCTTTAAACCATACCAGTTCAAGTACACCGGTATCATCCTTTATGCGTGCAATTATCCTTTTTTTCCTGCCATAGCCTGCCGTTTCCAGAAATGTCAAAATTCCTTTTATCTGCACAAAAGGCATCCCATCTTTCAGTTCTGATATTTTGTAAAATTTAGTACGGTCTTCATATCGAAAAGGATAATGCTGTATTAAATCGGCATAAGTAAAGATATTGAGCTCCTTATTCAGCAGCACAGATTTTGCAGGTCCGACCCCTTTTAGAAACTCTATGCGGGTTTCGAAAAATCCAGTCATTTATTGAGGGTAGAAATAATCTCCGGAATGTTTCCATTCCAGCGTATTCAACAAATGTATGATGTCCTTTTTTACATATTCGATCGACGGGGCCAGCGAATCGTTTTTTGTTGCGGTATTAAAATAAAGCGCACCCCGCAAAAAATGATTTACCGAATCTGTAATAACAAACTGAAACTGACTGGGAACTTCTCCTTCAAGTTCGGATATAATTGCGGTATGCCCATTAGGCGTTTTCAGGATGGACTCATCGATTGCGTAAGCTTTTATCATATGTTTCGACGTAAGTTTAAACGCATCGTTCAACAATCCGTCAAGCGTATCTGCATTTTGATAAACAGGTTTATACGAAATATTGATACTGGCATCTATTCCCGGATAATATATGTTTATCCAGTATGGTTCGTGAAGCCATGATGTATCCGCCGAGATCTCTGCGTGAACAGAATACTCAAACATATATGGGAAGGTGTCGGTAAGGTACGTATATTTATGAACGGGAAGATCTATCCGGTTATACCCTTTTGGTTTAGGCATAAAGTCTTTTTTACAGCAGGTAAAAAGAATAATAAAAAATAACGAATAAAGTTCAGGATGTTTTAGCCACAGTAGTTTCTTCATCGCCTGTTGATTCATTGATAAAAACCTTTATTTTCTTGATCCGGCGTTTATCTACAGCCTCCACTGTAAAAACGTATTTGCCAAAAACGATCTTTTCTTCCACTTGCGGTAATTTTGAATGAAGCTCAAGAATCAACCCGCCAAGCGACTCGCTTTCGCCCTTCACTTCTTCAAAGACAGAGGGCTCTTCACCCACTATTTTACAAAAATCATTCAGCGAAGTTTTACCTTCAAATATATAGGTGCTTTCATCCAGCTTGTGATGGGCTATTTCATCTTCATCAAATTCGTCTTTGATCTCACCCACAATTTCTTCAATCACATCCTCGAGCGTTATCAGTCCGGAAGTTCCGCCATATTCATCAACCACGATAGCCATATGCACCCTTTTTACCTGAAAATCGCGAAGCAGCGTATCAATTTTCTTATTTTCCGGTACAAAATACCCGGGTCTTAATAGCTTTTGCCACTGAAACTTTTCACCTTTATTAAGATGAGGAAGTAGATCCTTGATATACAAAATACCTTCGATATTGTCTATTGACTCACGGTAAGCAGGTATACGGGAATAGCCCGAGTCGTTGACGATCTTCAACAATTCATCAAATTCGATTTCTATATCCACGCCGGTTATGTCCACCCGGGAGCGCATAACCTGACGTGCTGAAATGGTACCAAATGCGATAATACTTCTAATTATTTCCTTTTCCTCCTCACTGGTTTCTTTATCGGTTGTGATCTCAAGCGCCTCGCTCAACTCTTTCATTGAGATATCGTATCCTTTCTTTTTCAGCCGGGTCTCCACTACGTTACTTATTGCCATTAAAAACATAGACATAGGTATTAATATGGTATTGAAAACTGAAAGCATCAGCGAAGTGCGTCGGGCAAACTTCAGGTTGTTCTGTGTGGCATACACTTTGGGGATGACTTCACCAAAAAAAACAATGAAAAAAGTAATACATAATGTAAGTATAACGATGATCCTGCCTTCGGTAGTTTGAGAACCGGTAATCCGCCACATCATAAATGTAGCGAGCGTTATAATGGCCACATTGATAGTATTATTAAGAATGAGTATGGTGGCCAGTAGCTGTTTAGGATGCTTTAGAAGTTTAACAATGGCTTTGTCGGCTGCTTTGTTGCTTCGCAGACAGCTGTCGAAATGGCCGGGCTCAAGAGAAAAAAAAGCCACTTCGGATCCGGATACCATTGCGGACAAAACAAGAAGTACGACCAGTAGTCCTCCACCTATTGAATAATAGGTAAATGAAGATACGAATATGATTACCAGAATATAACTGGGAGGGTCATCTATGGTTGCTTCCAATACGCTCCTAAACGTTAATTAAACTAAATTTACTGGATTTTGTGTTAAGAAAAAAGTTCAAAACGGTAAATCATCCTCTTCCTCAGACTTAATGTTAGCTGGAATTTCCTCAGATGTGGGTTGTACCGGCTCTGCTGCCTGTGCTGATGTTTCAGCAGGTGGCCCTGGAGTATCAGTGCCTCGCCTGCCGCCTAGCATGGTCATGTTGTCGCCTACAATTTCGGTAGTATATCTGGTACCGGATTCACTTTCCCACGACCTTGTACGTAATCGGCCTTCGATATAAACCTGATCACCTTTTTTCAGGTATTTCTCGGCAATTTCAGCCAATCCTCTCCATAAAACGATGTTATGCCACTCGGTAATTGTTTTTCTTTCGCCTGTAGTCCTGTCTTTATAACTTTCTGAAGTTGCCAGCGAAAATGATGCCACTGCTACACCGCTTTCAAGATGCCTTACTTCAGGATCTTTGCCAAGATTGCCTATTAAAATCACTTTATTTACACCACTCATATTTAATTTCCGTTTTTAGGTTAATTCGATTAAATATACCCATTAATTAAAATGATTTGAAATATGATTTCAAAAAGTTATCAACCAATACGGGTTTAGGCAAATTTACAATTTCCTCAATGGAATAGAAACGCAAGGCATTCCTTTTTGACAGCGTGATTCGTTTTAGTGCCGTATCAGGATTGAGAGATAGTTCATAGAATCTTGAATAAATTCGCTGATGACTGAGAATATGCTTGTGATCATTGCCAATTTTACATATGGAGATGCCTCTTTGTAGTAAATCAACTAAAAATGGATCCTCGAATTCATCCGGATCCAGCAGTTTCGTTTTTTCTATCAGGTAAAAGTCAAAAAGTCCCTGCCAAATATCTCCGGTTTTTCGTTTATTTAATGAGATTTTTTGCCGATCACGAATTATTATATAATTGAAATACCTGTCACGTGGTTTTTTAACCTTTGACTTATATGGGATTTCTTTTTGCCAGCTGTTGGCAAATGAGATACAACGATTTTGTAATGGACAATCCATGCATTCAGGATTTGCTGGAAGGCAGACAGTTGCCCCGATTTCCATAACAGCCTGATTAAATATATTGGGCAATGATTTCGAAATCATCTCATTTGCTAATGCGCGAATGGTGTTTATCGTTGAAATGGCTCTGATATCGTCGCGAATACCAAAAATCCTTGAAAATACTCGTAATCCATTGCCATCTATTGCTGCTACCGGTTCATTAAAAGCAAAAGAAGCAATAGCAGCAGCCGTATATGGACCGATGCCCGGCAGCTTCAAAAGAGCTTCTGATGCAGATGGAAATTTTCCGTTATACTGGGTTTTTATTACTCTGGCGCATGCTAAAAGATTTCTTGCCCTGGAATAATAACCCAGTCCCTGCCACAGACGCAGCACCTCTTTTTCGTCGGCACATACAAGTGATTCCAGATTGGGATATTTCTTTAAAAAATTCAAATAATAAGGCAATCCCTGATTCACCCGTGTCTGTTGCAAAATAATTTCTGATAACCAGATTCGATATGGATCTTTGGTTTCACGCCATGGTAAATTTCTTTTATTTTGGCTATACCATGTAATTAAAGCGGTGCTGAGATCAGGATGATTCAAAATTGGAAGAAAATATCTAAATTTTATATTGACCGGCGAAACATTTTTAACCGGATATATTTAAAAACATCAACTATTCTTTTATTTTTGAGCCAAATTTAGTTAGAATTGAGAATTTTAGAAATTGTTATAACTTAAATTTTATAGTCGTGACTAAAGCAGACGTAATTGCACAAATTGCAGAACAGACAGGAATTGATAAGGCTGACGTAACCGCAACGGTTGAAGCATTTTTTAGCGTTATTAAAAACTCGATGGCTGATGGGAAAAATGTTTATGTAAGAGGCTTTGGTAGCTTTGTAAACAAAAAAAGAGCGAGGAAGGTAGCACGGAATATTTCAAAAAACACTGCTATCATTATTGACGAACATTACATTCCCAGCTTCAAGCCTTCAAAGGTGTTTATGAAGAAGATCAAAAACAGCAGTGCAGTGAAGGCGATGGATAATAACGTATAAGTTATTGCCCCCTGGCCAACAGGCTAGCAAACCATATTTTTTTTCTGTAGATGCAGCCAGAGTAGGTGGATGGATACCTGTAATTTAGGTTAACTGTGTTCGTGTATTCTGGTTACATCGGCTTTCAATATATTTATAAAAATATTGTTTATATGTTAAAGCATTATCGAACGCAATCATTATTCGAAAAATTTCTGCTATCTTTGCAAACCATTTGGCAGGATCGTGCCCTGTACAGGGGCTAGACCGGATTGTATGTATGTTTTAACGATTCTGATATTAAAAATCAAAAGTTTGAGAAACAATTACGAATAAATAAATATATTTTGAATTATGCCTTGCGGTAAAAAAAGAAAAAGACATAAGATTGCTACGCATAAAAGAAAGAAGCGTCTTAGGAAAAACAGACATAAGAAGAAATCATAACAAATGAGCAGTAAGATTACTGATTTTATTGATTTCTAATAATAATAGAACATTTTAAATGAATCAATTTTGAGTTACGAATTAATAGTAAATTCAACTCAGAATGGATATCGGATAGCCCTTTTAGAGGATAAAAAATTAGTAGAATATCACCAGGAAAAAGATGATAAAAAATTTAATGTTGGTGATATCTACCTTGGAACCGTCAGAAAGGTAGTTCCAGGATTAAATGCAGCTTTTATTGATTTAGCGTATGAAAAAGACGCTTTTCTGCATTATCTGGATATGGGACCAAACGTAAGGTCACTCATAAATTTTACCAAACAGGTTCAATCAAATAAAAAGGCCACAAGTAATCTTGGTAGGTTCAAGAAAGCGCCGGAGATAGATAAATTCGGAAAAATTAATCAGGTGCTGTCCAGGAATCAACAGATGCTTGTTCAGATTGTAAAAGAGCCTATTTCTACAAAAGGACCCCGATTATCCTGCGAGTTGTCATTGGCAGGTAGGTACATTGTACTGATACCTTTTTCGGACATGGTAAGTGTTTCGAAAAAAATCACAAACGTCGTTGAACGAAAGCGCCTTTTAAGGCTAGTGACATCCATTAAACCTGATGGCTTTGGTGTAATAATCCGTACAGTAGCCGAAGGTAAAGCGGTGGCTGATCTGGATAATGACCTGCATCAACTTACAGATACCTGGCGCCAGGGTGTAATAAATCTAAAAAATGCCAAAGCGCCTGAAGTAATCATAGGCGAAATCGGTAAAACTTCTTCCTTACTCAGAGACCTGCTCAACGAGTCTTTTGATAACATTGCCGTTGACAATAAAAAATTGTACGAGGAAGTTAAAAGCTACATTCATAAAAATGCTCCTGAAAAAGAAAAAATTGTAAAACTATATACAGGGAAACCGAAGATTTTTGAAAGCTATGGAATCGAAAAACAAATTAAATCATTATTTGGCAAGTCTGTGAGCCTTAAGGGAGGCGGTTATCTCATTATAGAACATACCGAAGCATTACACGTAATTGATGTAAACAGCGGTAACAAATCAGCGAGGGAAGAGGATCAGGAAACCACTGCACTGAGCGTAAATCTTGAGGCTGCAAAAGAAGTTGCACGGCAACTCAGAGTTCGCGATATGGGTGGCATCATTGTGATTGATTTCATTGATATGCGAAAGCTTGACAACAAAAAAATGTTGTTCGGGAAAATGAAGGATGAAATGGAACCTGACAGATCAAAGTTTACCATACTGCCGCTTTCCAAATTCGGTTTGATGCAGATTACCCGCCAAAGGGTGAGGCCGGAAATGAATATTACCACGCAGGAATCTTGCCCTACGTGCGGAGGTACAGGTAAAATCACCGCTTCGATTCTTGTTGCAGATAATATTGAACATACACTTGATTATCTTCTGACCAAGCAAAACGAGCACAAAATCACGATAGTTTTGCATCCATACCTTTTTGCGTATTTTACCAAAGGATGGCGAAACACACGTATGAAGTGGTTTTTTAAGTACAACAAATGGATCAACCTAATTGAGGATTCATCACTGCCTGTAACAGAATTCAAGTTTCTGAATGTGGAAATGGAGGAGATAGAGGTGAATTAACCATATCGAAATAATAATCTCCAGGTAAGTTTCTATCCAGGTTATTAAACTGATATTCGCAGATGCATAAGGAGTGTAATTACACTCGTTTAGATCTCAAAAAGGTCATAATCATTACCTCGGCCGTACCTGATAAGTTCATGTAGCATAAAAATTTCGAGCGTTTCAAGGTGTTTTACCTTCAGATTGCCATCATCAAGAATGTCAAGCACAACAAAGCTGGCCTCTTCGCCATAATTTCTCAGAAAATAATTGTGACCCGTTTGTAAATTATCAAATGACAATGCCATAATAATTTTATGCGATAAGAGATTTCCAAGATTGAAGTTCCACGGTAATTTTTTACTTTTTATTGGGCAAACTATGTTTTACTGTCAAAGGTCCACATTTTGGTTCATCCCCCTCTAAAGCAATTTGTACTGAAGATATTCTATCGCTTCAAGAAGTGCCGGAAAGTCCTCACGCATAATCTGAAGATTCTTTTCATTCATCCATATTAATCACTTAAATTTGAACCCTGATTTAATTATATAAGTTAAAGAGATTGATGAATATAGCAGGTAAGATTGTTGAAATATACGACATCCAGCAAATAAGCGACTCATTTAAAAAGAGAGAATTCGTTGTGGAATATACTGAAAATCCGAGCTACCCGGAATTTATTAAGTTCGAATTGATTCAGGACCGGTGTGCACTACTTGATGCATATAACACCGGCGATGAAGTAACAGTGAACTTTAACCTGAAAGGAAGAAAGTGGACCGATCCACAGGGTCAAACAAAATACTTTAATTCGTTGCAGGCATGGCGAATTGAGGAGTTAGCGTCAGGTTCAGGCGGAAGTAAGGAGAAATCCTTTCCTGAGGCAAACCAGGAACCGGAATGGCTGCAAAACAATACAGGAGATGGAGGAACTGAGGGTGGCGGTGAAAACGAGCTTCCCTTTTGAGAACTTGAGCATATTGTCTTTAAGTTTGCAGGCAGTTTTTTGATAGCAATTAAGCAGATTAGATTAATTTGAATGAACAAAACGATTTGTTGCCGGATTCGTATATAATTATGAAATGAAATTGATTCTCTTACTCCTGTTGGCCCCGTTTCTGTTGATCTTGCTAATTCCGCTAGGTGCCTTGGCTATTGTTGCAGGAACTGTTTTATTTGGTGTGATAGCAGGAATAATTGCGGCGATATTTGGGATTTTTGTTGCCATATTTGCTGTGGTTTTTGGCGCATTCGTTTCAATTGGAGCTATCGGTATCATCTTCATTAAAGCACTTTTGATAATTTTTGTAGTGATCTGGCTGATTTCGGTGATTTCAAACAATTCGGCACGATCCGGAGCTTTTCGATAGGAATCATCAAGCAAACTGTACAATATTTCGAATAATTAGTTATTTTCGAGTTATAATTTGTCCGTTTTAATCATGGTAAAGAAGATTTTCATTGTCGAAGACGATAGCATTTATTCCGAATTTCTGAAGAAAAGCTTACGGACAAAATATAAAATATATGCCTATTATACAGCTGAAGATGCCATTTTGGCATTGAAATCTATTGAGCCAGACGTACTGATTATTGATTATAAATTGCCTGGCATGAACGGAATCGAGTTGTTTGAAAATGTAAAAGACAATCTTGCTGAACACACCAAAGTAATTGTTTTAAGCGCAATTGATGACGGAAATCTTGTGCTTGATTTTATAAAAAGAGGCATTCGTGATTACGTAATCAAGGATGACGATGTAATTTCCACATTAACCGCTATCATTGAAGACAGTGAAGACATTTATTATGACTCCGGTATAACAGAATGAATCGGAAGTTTGACGACAAAAGTCGACCCCTTATTTTGAGCTCCTTTTTCATAGTAAATTTCTCCTCTCAGCATGTTTACCAGATATTTTGTAATGGAAAGGCCCAGACCAGTTGAGCTTTCGCCTCCCGTAGGTCTTGCAGACAATACCTGAAATTTCTGAAACAGCTTCAACTGATCTTCGGTCGTTATTCCCGGTCCTTGATCAGAGACTACCACGGTGATATGTTTGTCGTTCTTGTGGCAATTAATCAAAATGCTGGTATTGCTAGGGGAAAATTTTATTGCGTTTGAGATAAGATTGTCAAAAATCCTGGTGAGATAATGGATATCCGATATCAAAGGATAGGATATTACATCCGTTTTGAATATGATTTTTTGATTTTTACGGACTATGTACGGATCGTATGTTTTAATAAGATTTTCGATAATTTCCTTAATATCAAGGTTTTCAAGTTTTATATGAACTCCTTTATGCTCCAGTGCCCTGATATCCAGTAGATTACGTATCAGGTCCAATCCCTCCTTCACTACAATGTTTAATTTTTCAAGGTATTCTTTTTGTTCATCGTCAAAACCGGAAGAGGTGAGGTACAAAAGATTGGTAAGTGCAAATATCCGGTTGAGCGGAGCTTTCAGATCGTGCGAAACCACACTTATCATATTGTTTTTCTCTTCATTAAGCTCTTTCAGGTTGCGAATCTGGTCTTCAAGTATTTTATTTCGTTTTTCAACGGTCTTAGCCTTTTCTTTTATCAGGTCGGCCCTGTTTTTAAGTTCTTCATGTACAACTTTTCTTTGCTGCATGGAAATCAAAAGCATGACAATCAGAATCAGAAGTGTAATGATAACAACACCCTCAAACCCCGGAAAAACTTCCAATTGAAATATGATACTGTACACTGAATTTGGCATCTCAGATACGCTTAATCCCATTTTGCGGTATCTTCATATTTATTAATTGCAAATTAACATATCACCATGCATAAAATGAAACTATCATTAAAAAAATACTATTCTAATGAACTTTTAAATGTACTAAAATGGTTACATAATTAACCACTTATTATATGTCATGAAAAAACTCAAAATTATAATTACATTGCTTGTACCGTTCATTATAGCAAACTGCGGTAGTGATCCGGAGCCGGCTGGAAATGCCACTAATCCAAGTGGACCACAAAATCCGAATCCGAATCCGAATCCGAATCCGAATCCTGATCCTAATAGCTGGCTGATACCGTCAGATGATGTTTTTGATGGAGGACCTGGAAAAGACGGCATACCGGCACTTGAATCACCGAATATGGTGAGTGCGACTGAAGCTACATTCTTAAGTGATAATGATTTGGTTATCGGGTATAAATTTGGGGACGAAACTCGGGCGTATCCTCATCTGATCCTTGACTGGCACGAAATTGTAAATGATAACATCGGCGTACATTCCTTTGCCATCACATATTGTCCATTGACTGGAACGGCCATTAACTGGAGCAGGGAAATCAATAACACAGTAACAACTTTCGGAGTTTCAGGATTGTTGTACAACACAAATCTGATTCCATACGATCGGGCAACCGATAGCAACTGGAGTCAGATGCGGATGGATTGCGTAAATGGAGTACTTATTGGCAGTCAGGTTACTGTCTTGTCGGCGGTGGAAACCACTTGGAAAACATGGAAGGAAATGTTTCCGGATACAAAAGTAATGTCTCTTGAAACTGGATTTAATCGTAATTACGGCTCATATCCATACTTTACAAGTCAAGGTGATTATCGTGTGGAAGACTATCTGATTTTTCCGATTTCAAATGATGACAATAGATTATCACGAAAAGAGAGAGTGCTAGGGGTAATTAATGGAGGTGAAGTTAAAGCCTATCGACTAAATACGTTTCCCGATGGTGTGGATGTAATCGAAGACCTGGTTGGAGGTGAAAAGATAGTTGTTATTGGTTCTGATCCGGATAATTTTATGGTGGCATTTAAAATCAATGAAGAAGTATTTTCTCCGGACGATTCGGGAACTGGAATAATTCAGGATCAGAACGGCAACGTTTACGATGTTTTCGGAGAGATTATTTCCGGACCGAATACGGGCGAACGCCTGACACCGGTTACTTCGTTTATGGGCTTTTGGTTTTCGTGGGCCACATTTTACCCTAGTGTGGTTATATGGTGGACGAATAATTGAAGTACTTCGCTCGTAACGCCGACAAATCTTAATCGCTTCATTCTCAACATTACAATGCACAGCGCAAAATGGAGATCCGGCTGATGAAAATTTATCAAAATGGACGTTTCGCCGAATTAAATTGTCTTGTTAATACCCTTGTAATCAGAGCTCGTTTCTAATGTCATTTGATTAATAGCCACTGTACAGCTCACCTTTTGGGCAAACAAAAGAAATTCTCATAACTTAGCATATTACATCGAGTTAATTATATGGAATCATACCTTGAAACCACAATTGATGTTTATCATAAGGCAGCCTTATCGCCCAATGAAGGACTATGCTGTACGACCAATCCGGTCTGGCAATTGCCGGGGTTGACCATCCCAGGCAAAATGCTAAAAATGAATTACGGTTGTGGAAGCACGGTACATCCGGCGGATCTGTCGGGCGATCCGGTGGTTCTTTATGTAGGTATTGGCGGGGGCATGGAATTATTGCAGTTTGCGTATTTCAGCAGACATGCTGGAAAAGTGATCGGATTGGATGTGGTGGACCAGATGATTGACGTTTGCAATGCAAATCTGAAAGAAGCAGAAAAGCTGAATCCGTGGTTCCGGCGTGATTTTATACGTCTTATACATGGAAACGCGCTGTCGCTATCTGTAGAGGATTCAAGCATTGACATAGCTGCTCAGAATTGTCTGTTCAATATTTTTACCAGAAAAGATCTGGTAAAAGCCATTGGTGAAATGTACAGGGTGCTCAGACCAGGAGGCCGGCTTATACTTTCCGATCCTGTTTGTGATTCTGATATACCGCAGCATCTGGCTGATGATGAAGACCTACGGGCGATTTGCCTGAGCGGTGCCATATCGCTGAATGAGTACTTACATCTGATTACCAGTGCTGGATTCGGAACGGTTGAAGTGAGGGCAAAATACCCCTACCGGATATTATCAAAAGAAAAATATACCCTTGAAGCAGATATTTTCATTGAAAGTGTAGAAATATGTGCTATTAAAGATCTGATTCCGGCTGACGGTCCGTGCATTTTTACCGGAAGGTCCGCCATTTATTTTGGATCAGAAGAGTGTTTTGATGATCATAACGGGCATATTCTTTTAAATAACCATCCCTTATCTATTTGTAATAAAACAGCCGAAAAATTAGCCTCGCTTAACCGTTCTGATATATTTATTTCAGATTCTACCTGGCATTATAACGGTGGCGGGTGCTGCTGAGAACGCCTGGCAAATGTATTAATTTTAAAATGCAAGTATTTGTTCTGCCGGCATAAAGCTTGATGATTCGCAAATATTTCTATTTTTGGAACAAAGTAATTGTTCCGATGAAAACTATAGTATTAGCAACCGCAGCACTGTTTGTATTTTCACCCATTTTCCTGGAGGCTCAGAATAAAGCAGGTGATTATATCCGACAGGGTAATGAAAGTGTTGAAAAAGAGAATTACGAGCAGGCACTCTTGCTGTTCAAAGCAGCCATTATGGCTGAGCCATTTAATGCCGAAACGTACAATGAACGTGGTAAAGTTAAATCAATGCTGGAGGATTTTTACGGCGCCATTGGTGATTTTAATTTTGCCATCGAATACGACAGTACGGTAGATGCGTATTATAATAATCGAGGAATTGCAAAATTTTATCTGGGTGATAATGCTGCAGCCATTCCTGATTTTAATAAAGCGTTGAAGTTGAATGAAGAAAATGCGGACGCCTATGCCAACCGGGGTTTTGCATGGTACAATCTGGAGTATTATGAAGAGGCATTTTTTGATTTTTCACGCGCTCTCAATTATGATCCTGATGATCCGGATAAACTATTCAACCGGGGCGTAACAAGCGCCGAACTCGGGGAGTATTTGAACGCCATTGATGATTACACTCGATCAATCAGGTTGGACCCGGATGACGCTGAAACATACAACTACCGTGGGGTGGCCCGGTACACCCTGGGCGACTATACAAGTGCAGTTGCAGATTATTCAAAAGCCATTGAACTGGACTCAACGGATGCCACCAAATACGATAATCGGGCACTGGCACGAAGTGCAATGGCTGATTATGAAGGAGCAATAGCCGATTACACGTCCTCGCTGGCTCTTTTCCCGGATGATCCCGATGCTTACAATTTCAGGGGAGTAGCCAGATATAATCTTGAGAGTTACGACGGGGCTATCGAAGACTACAATAAAGCCATCGAGATAGATCCTGATGAGGCACTTTTTTATGACAACAGGGCCTCGGCCAAATTTGAAATAGGGGATTTTGAAGGCTCTATCATAGATTATACGAGTTCTATTGAGCTATATCCTACCGATCCGGAAGCATACTACTTCCGGGCTTTATCAAAATTTGAACTTAGCAACAACTATGATGGTTGTCTTGACCTGAACACCGCTGTCAATATGGGTCTTGAAGAAGCCTCAAAAGAACTGAAAAAAAAGTGTAATTAACAGGATTTGGCAGAACGAATAGTTATTTCAAAAAATATATCGATTCAAACAAACAATTATGGAACGCTTGGACCGCGATTCATACGGATTCTGACTTTTATGTTATTGAAGGATTTAAAAAAGCAAAAAAAACTTAACCAATTGTTGAGATCGACTTCTGACGAAAAGTATTTAATATGGGATTTAACTTATAAATTCCCGTATATGTTTTCAATTATGGCTGTTAAACCTTGAAAACATTGACCGATACTGAAAATTATTTAGATTTGGGAGCCTTATAGATTTATAATTATGAAAAAGCTGGCTCTTGGGATTGATATTGGAGGTACAAATACAAAATTCGGATTTGTAGATGAAGAAGGTAATGAATATGCCGGAAAGTCCTTTCCAACAAATGATGACCGGGGCTTTGATGTTTTCCTCAAGCAACTCGATGAAGAAATTAAAAAGGCAGAAAAGGAAATTAATTTTTTATTCGAACTCATTGGAATAGGAATAGGTGCTCCTAATGGTAATTACCTAAGAGGAACAATTGAGTATCCGACCAACCTGAAATGGAAGGGAGTTACCCCGTTTGTTGAAAAATTCAAACGTTATTATAATGTACCCTTATATATGACAAATGACGCCAATGCGGCCGCCATGGGTGAGATGATCTTTGGCGGCGCAAAAGGTATGAAAGATTTTATTGTGTTCACATTAGGAACCGGTTTGGGGAGTGGTATTGTAGCAAATGGTCAGATCATTTACGGGCACGATGGTTTTGCAGGCGAGTTGGGGCACACCCTGGTAAATGTATTCGGGCGCGAATGCGGCTGCGGGCGACGCGGTTGCCTTGAAACGTATGTATCGGCTACCGGTATCAAGCGTACGGTGTATAAGCTGCTGGCAGATTACCTGGATGATAGCGAGCTGAGAAATGTGCCATTCGATGAACTTTCTGCAGAAATGATCACCAATGCGGCCATACGAAAAGACACTATCGCTATCCGGGCTTTTGAATACACCGGAAGGATACTGGGGATGAAACTGGCAGACACCATTGTCCATTTTAGCCCGGAAGCCGTTTTTCTAACTGGTGGATTGGTGAATGCAGGTGATTATTTACTTAAACCCACACGCCAGTATCTGTATGAAAACATGATGCCGATTTACAAAAAGAACCCTCCGAAATTGTTAACGTCTGGATTGCTGGACAAAAATGTCGCTGTACTAGGTGCATCCAGTATGGTGTGGAATGAAGCATCCAGGTGACACACTAGGTTATTGTTTTTGAAGATAATCAGCCAGTTCTGAAATAGTATTTATGCCTAACCGTTCGGCATGCTCCCTTCTCATAACCATAGTATGTGTATTGTTGAACCCAAGCGGAGACAACCAGTGAATGTCATATCTCTCACGGAATTCCTTTCGTACATATTCATAAACGGCTTCCCGGTCATACATTATAATCGTATCGCGGTCTTCTTCAGGCAGAAGCACGAGCAGACCTGTTCCGGTATATTCGGGATAAATGTCAATATCGCCGTTTCTCAGTGCATCAAAAACAAGCTTGGTGCCTCCAAAACCCATTTTTAAGTCCACATTGAGTGTTGTGTAGTTTTCAATCAGAATCTTAAACATTTCGGCGAGGATAAAATTTTCTGTAAAATTTTTTGAGCCGATGATCAAATCAGCATTGCCATCCGGATGATATTTTGTCTTTAAATCCATCGATTCAAGGAACGCAACAGCTATTTCACCGGGGCTGAGTTGTGCATCGTCAGCCATGTAGTTCAGCGCAGCCATCTGTGGATTGTTGATTTGTCCGGCAATTTTATTCAATGCGTCCATAACTTCCGGATATGTATCAATCAGTTGTTTTCTCACAAGCGGTGCTGCATGGTAAGGCGGGAAATAATGCTTATCATCATCCAGAACCACGAGGTCAAAAGCCCCAATTCGTCCGTCAGTAGAAAATCCGCTTACCAGATCCACCTTTTTGTTGTGAATGGCGTCATACATAAGTCCGATATCCATTTCCATTACATCCAGGTCAAGGTGATATAATTTTTTTAATCCTTGGTATCCGTCTTCACGGTGAATAAACTCGGAAGGAAACCCGGCTTTGAAGGAATTTCCACTAAAATCAAGTTTATTCCATGTAATCGTACCAAGCATTAGTACAAGGATTACAAGGGCAGCAATTACAATCAATTTCCTGCGTTTTTTTATTTGCTGTTGGATAAGCCCAAGAAAGAAATCGAACATCAATGCCATCAGTGCGGCTGGAATGGCGCCTGCCAGGATCATATTTACATTGTTGAGGGCTATACCCCGGAAAATAAACACCCCCAATCCGCCTGCACCTATCAGGGCAGTAAGCGTAGCTACCCCCACGTTTATTACCGTCGCCGTTTTTATGCCTGCAAAGATTGTGGGAAGTGCAAGCGGGAGTTCTACCTGTATCAATGATTGAAAATCGGTCATTCCCATCCCCCTGGCTGCTTCTTTGATACCCGGATCTGTTTCAATTATTCCAGTATATGTATTTCGGATTATCGGCAGAAGTGCGTATAGAAATAAAGCGGTAATTGCCGGTACGGTGCCAATACCCAGCAGTGGTATCATAAATCCAAGGAGCGCAAGACTCGGGATGGTCTGAATAACATTTACAATTCCCAAAATTGGTTTTGCAAGTTTTATCCGTCTGGTCATCATAATGCCAACTGGTAAGGATATGGCAATGGCAATGGTAAGGGCCATCAATGTTAGCCAAAGATGCTCTATAGTCTGTTCAAATATCTCTGCTTTTTGTTCAGAGAAAAAACTGAATAAGCCCTTTTTCATAATTCCCGTTTTATAAATGAAGTTTTATAATCAAGAAAGGCTTGGTGCAAATGCAAAGAAAGAGTTTTTTTTCCTTCGGATTCCAGCGTATGTATTGCATTGAAGAGTGACGTATCGGGATCAAGTGAAATTTCTTTATCTGAGAAAGGTGCAACATCTTTTACAGCCACAGTCATGATTTCAAGTTGCCATTGATGTGGACGTAGAAAATCACTTACGAATGCATTTTCGGCTTTCCATGTCAGTTCTTTCGGTGATCCTTTTTGCATGATTTTTCCATCGTCCATCAGGCAGATGGTATCACCCAGTTCCCAGGCTTCAGTGACGTCGTGTGTAACGAGAACGATTGTTTTGTTGATGATTTCTTCGAGTTTTTTAAACTCATTTCGTATATCTGTTCGCGTTATCGGATCGAGAGCACCAAAAGGTTCATCCATTAACACAATAGGCGGGTCTGCAGCCAGCGCCCGGGCCAACCCTACACGTTGTTGCTGTCCACCCGAAAGCTGAGCGGGATAGGATTCAGTATCAACCGTTTCCAAATTCAGTAATTTCAGCAGAAAGCGTACTCTTTCTTTAATTGCATCAGGATGCCATTTAAGGAGTTTTGGGACTACGGAAATATTTTCTTTCACCGTCATGTGCGGGAAAAGCCCGATACTCTGTATCACATATCCGATATTTTTCCGTAACGACTCCTGATTAACATTTGAAATATCTTTATCGTTGATAAGGATTTTACCGGAAGTTGGCTGGATCAGACCATTCAACATTTTAAGAGTGGTGGTTTTACCGGAACCGCTTGTGCCCAGAAGCACAAATGTTTTCCCTTCCGGCACATGAAAGGATATACGGTCAACTACCGGCCTTCCGTTGTATTCCTTCGTCAGATTTAGTACGTCTATCATTAAAACCAGGCAGAAAATACGAGTTATTTCTACCTGTTACAAATGTTTCGTATGAGTATTTGGAATTTCGGCCTTTCCCCGCCGATTTGAGATCAGATATACTCTGAAGTAACTTTATTTAGTTACTTCCACACCTTTCCAGAATGCCACATGGTTCCGGATCTGTTTTGCAAGGTCACTGGGTTCTTTATAGTACCAAGCCGCATCGGGGTTTTCAGTACCATCTACCTCCAGCGTATAATAAGATGCTTCCCCCTTCCACGGGCAGGTGGTAAGTGTATCGCTCGCTTTATAGTATGCTTTATTTATCGCCTCTTCCGGGAAATAATGGTTTCCTTCAACTACAATAGTATCATCGCTTTCAGCGATTACTTTACCATTCCAGATTGCTTTCATAATATCAAAATTAGTTAATACTGTTTTTTCAATGATTAAACAATAACATCCTGCAAATTGTTCCACCGGAGATTATGAATTTGTCATGTCAAGGACTGTTAGCCTGATCTGCCAACGCTTTTTTTACCTGATCCAATACCTGGTTTACAGAAATCCAGTGCATGCAGGCATGGTCGCCTCGGTGACACGGCTTGCTTCCGAACACCGAACATGGCCGGCAGTCCAATTCATGTTGCGGAATCTGAACGATGTATTTTTCATTGTTATTTAAAGGACCGAATCCCGAATGAGGATGGGTAGCACCCCAAACAGATACCACCTTTACGTTGCAAAGTGCAGCAAGGTGCATATTAAACGAATCCATTGAGATCATCAGGTCAATGTCGCGCAGCAATACAATTTCTTCTTCCATATTCAGCCTTCCGGCCAGGTTATATGTATTGTGGAATTTTTCTGTAAGTGCCTCTAGTTTCGGTTTTTCAACTGGTCCGGATCCAAATAGAAATATTTTATAATTATTACGTTCAGCAAGAATTCCGATCAATTCTTCCATTTTTTCAACCGGCCATTGCTTCTCTTTATGTATTGAAAAGGGAGCCACAGCAATCCAGTGTTCTTTTTTGTCCAAATTATTTTCAGCGTAGAACGCTTTAATATTTTTGGTGAATTCGGGATTGTAACGAATGGGGCAATCAAAATCTGCATCAGCCGGAATTCCCGCCTGCCTGAATACATCGAGGTAGCGTTCGGTCGTATGTTTAAGTGGTTTAAACACCTTACCTGATTTACGGGTCAGCGCCTTTTTTGCTTTCCTTCCTTTATCAATTTCGTACACTTTTATCCCTGAAATGCGGAACAAGCTATCCAGCACCCAGGTACGTAACACACTGTGCAAATCGATCACAATGTCCCATTTATGTGCCGAATTAATTTCCAGATACAGTTTTATTAACCCGGGTAATCCTTTGTAATTTTTCAGTTCAATACCATAAAAATTAAGGCGGGGAATGGCATGAAAAAAGGACCTGAAACGTAGATCAGAAACAAAAGTTATGTGTAGATCAGGATTTTTGTAAAGTACGCCCCGGATTACCGGTACCGTTAGTGCGACGTCTCCGAAAGCTGAGAACCTGAACACAATCACATGCATGTGTAAAGCTAGGAATTATTTATGTCTGTACAATATAGGATTGGTGCCAGGGTCGTTATACATCTTCATCTGACGATATACTTTCATGATGCGCTTGCCCTTTCCGATATCTCCCAGTAGTTGATCAAGACTTTCCGAAAGATCAATGAATTGTTCGCTCAGAATATTAAGCTTATCCCTGCTTTTAATCCGATGAACTTCATCCGCATCAGCCCGATTTGCCTGCTCTTCCATATGGTATATCTTCAACGTAAGTATCGAGAGACGATCTATCACCCAGGCGGGGCTTTCAGTATTCAGCCTGGCCTCAGTGGTAGCATTCACATTTTTGAATAGATCCAGAAACCAGTCGTCGATTTGCTCCACAATATCAGTACGGTATTGATTAGAATGGTCTATCAGCCGCTTCAGGGTCATTCCATATTCAGGCAAAATATCAGGATCCCTGATCAGGTCTTCGTAATGCCATTGTACTGTATCAATCCAGCTTTTAAGGTAAAGTAGATACCGGATGCCGGACTCATCATACGGGTTGGTGATGGGCTGCTCAATGTTATCAGTTTTGTGATAATCTGCGATGCATTCCTTAAAAATCATGTAACAACTTTCTGCTAAAATCATTTTTTTACCTGTTTCTGCCAACCCAATCTACTAAAAGCATGCTAAGTTAGGTAAAAATTATTTTCACTGTAATTTACACGGTTCATATTCCGTCAGTGTTACACCGTGTGGACACATACATGCAGGTTTATGGTTGCCGGTGATACAATCGACCTATTTTGCCTGACGGGGTAGTACTTCAATCATATGAATGAACGGTTAAAACTCCCGTTTTGTCAGATTTTATTTAAACGAGTATTCATTTTTCTCCAGCAGGTGATTGGCCACCCTTCTTCTTGCTTCTTTCAGATTAAAAGGCTCCATTTTAGTAAATCGTTTTAATCCCATCAGCATCATACGCTGTTCATCACCTTCAGCAAAGGCATAAATGGCCTCTTTAGCCGCTCTTGAAGCATTTTCTACAGCCTCATAAAGATAGATACGCATCATGTCTGTTTGGATGGCGCAATTTTCTTCACCCCTCAATCCAATGAGTTTTTCCACTCTTAGCAGGACTGATTCAGCCACATAGCCTTCAATCAACATATCAGCAAGATTCATCAGTATCTCCTGTTCATCGGAAAGTTTTTGCATAAGTTTCTGCACTGCTGCACCCGAAATCATCAGCCCGGCTTTTTTGAGATTCCGTAAGGTTTTTTTCTCTTTGGCAAAAAGCCCTTCATCTTCTGAAACGCCAAAGTCAGGAATTGAGGTCAGTTCTTTTGCTACTTCCATGGCAGGTCCCATCAGGTCAATACGGCCTTTCATTGCTCTTTTCAGGAGCATATCGATGGTCAGCAGCCTGTTAATTTCATTGGTTCCCTCGAATATGCGGTTGATACGTGAGTCGCGATAAGCCCTGTCCATTGGTGCATCAGCTGAATAGCCCATACCGCCAAATATCTGAACTCCCTCATCCGCGCAATAATCAAGTACTTCGGAACCGTGCACTTTCATAATCGCACATTCGATGGCAAACTCTTCCAGTGACTTCAGGCGGGCCTGTGCAGGTTCCATACCTTCATTCACATAGCTGTCATATGCTTTGTCAATATTACTTCCTGTCCGGTAAACGGCCGATTCGGATGCAA
>JACZXH010000084.1 GCA_022571715.1 Bacteroidota bacterium
GATGATGTTTTCAATTTCCCAGTTATACTTTCTGCTTTTGGTACCGGAAAACCTTCGTTAGCCAATACATAAACCTGCATAGGCTCATCTACATTTTTAAATTCAAAAGTTCCTAATCGTTGGGTTTGAAAACGATTGTTGTTACGTATTTTTTGAAAAACATCTTCAGAGAACATAATTGTTCCTGACTGCCCCAATGACTCTATTCTTGAGGCAATGTTTACTCCATCACCATATACATTTCCATCACTAATCAGGAGTTCACCGATATGGATTCCAATACGAAGGGGAACAGTGATATTTTTTTGAAATTCCATTTGAATTGCCATAGCACACTCCAGTGCAAAAGTTACACTTGAGTAGATGGATAAACTTCCATCACCATAGAATTCAATGAGATCACCTTCATATTTCGGAACAATTTGTTTAATAATTTTTTTATGGTGTGTAACAGTCTTAATGGCAAGATTCTCATCACTCCCCATCATAGCCGTATACCCGACAATATCGGTGAACATGATTGCAGCGAGTCTTCGAGTAGATTCCATGTTGTAATGTAAGCAGATTGACACAATATTTGAGATCATTGGTTCAAGTCTGATACATTATTCTAATAGCTACAGAATATTTACTACATAAAAAAAGTAAATTCTTTTTAAATCGAGTTTCTTTTGTTAAATACCATTCTCTAATACATATCTATTGAAAGTATGTACTACTATTCCCTTATTTTTTCAATCTTTGAAATCAAGTGTTTTGCATAATTGCAACTTGATTTATTATATCAAACAGATTTGGATCAAATATTACAGGATTTATCAACCTTTTCCTTAAAAAGCTGAAAAGGTTACTGATGCCAGAATCGACATAACTTAGAAACGTCCCAAAATCAAGTAGGCCTTAGGTGTAACCTGCATATGTACTGCCTCAAGGGCATCTTTTTCAAATTCATTCATTATCATATCTTTTTTTTATCCAATTCCTAATCCGTGAATGTAACTTCTCACTCCTTTCAGCAATAGCTTCTATAACAGGTACATTGTTAATGATACTGTCAACTCTAATCTCCCTGTCACACTTCTCCCATATGTCAATCTTACCTACAGAATACTGTCTGGCATACCATATGAATAAGTATTGTGCCCTTTCTCTTGCTGGTAGTTTTACTCTTTCCCTCATAGTTTTCGTATACTTAGCTGAAATATCCGTCTGTACAGGTTACCACCTCTGGATATGTCGCAGTGTTTTACTTTTGAATAGATTCTTTAGCAATCTCATGATGCCAGCAATTTAGTGTTGGCTTCAGACTAGCTGCAAGTTAGATTTTTATTGGGTTTTAAGTTAATCCCTAAAAGTTATGGTTTCATGCGAAGAAAAATAGCAGCATTTATAGAGGCATATAGCAATTATTAGAAGAAAAGTCCAAAAATCGAGTAGAAACACCCTTTCAAGTCAAATTAAATAGATTATCAGAATATAAATGAAAGTCTACTAGTATCATCTTAAAATCATCTTAAATGAAATATTTGATCCTTCCTTAGATTTTAAGAATGAGGTTATATTCTGATACAGAAAGTCAATTATATTCTTCCAGACTAAAATGTACCTACTAAATTCACATAATACTGGAATTTCGCTTACCAATACAGTCTATAAAGAATTGTGAATTGATCCGGATGTAGATGAGTTTTTTTAAATTTAAAATCCGACTCTTTTCATCAAGTCGATAAACCTGGGATCGTCCCTGAGAGAATTGAATTGAGGTTCAATTTTAAGCCAGATCATTTCTACCTCATGTGCCTCATAGGATTTCTCCAGCCATTCAAAAGCTAATTCCGGTTCACCAATTCCGGCATAAATCTGGGCTATAAAAAAGGATGGGCTTCCCTGGGGTCCTTTTGATTCAATAGATTTCAATTCTTCAATAATTTCCTTAGCCTTTTCAGGTTGCCCTGATTTAAAGTAGGCAATGGCAAGGTCGCCAAGAAAGGAAGGAATTCTAGCATTACTAAGCTCTATACCAATTTCAAGTGTTACTATGGCCTCATCATAATTTTCGACATTTAAATATATTTTTCCCAATTTATGGTACCCTGTTGAGACATTAGGGTAAAAACTAATTCCGTCTTTTAATATCTTAATAGCCTGTTCGGGATGGTTTAGGAAATACTGGACAACTCCCCGATGGAGCCGATCGTGGGGATCCATAGGATTAAGTCGGTGGCTCTCTGCAAAATGGTCTTCCGCGTCCTGAAATCTTCCCATCAAGAGGAGAAAGAACCCATAAAACCTTTTAGCTCTTGAGGATTTTCCCCCTATATATTCTTTTTCAGCTCCAGAAAAGTCCCATTCAAACCACCATTTAATGGTGCCTAATTGGGTTCTGCCGTTTTTTGAGTCTGGATCGAGCTCGAGTGCTTTCAGGACGTAAGGCATGGCTTCCTTTTTGGCAAGTTCCGGAGTTAAACTACCTCTCCATGCCCTTTCCGAATATAATATGAGGCAATTTCAGCATAAGCTGCTGCGAATTCCGGATCAAGACTGATCGCTTGCCGCAACAATGGATAAGATTTCTTTAGTCCTTCCATGGTACCACTTCTTAAGTGATATATTCCCTGTAAATACTGTTCGTATGCTTCGGGATTTTCGGTTGGTAATTTGTTAATAGCTTCTTCCTCCTGGGGTGTTAATTCAGCTTTTAAGGCTCTGGCTACCTCCATTGATACTTCCCTTTGCAGGGCCAAAATATCCGCTACTTTCCGATCAAAGGTACCTGCCCAAAGGAGATTGTCTGATTTAACATCAGTCAATTGAACAGCAAAACGCACCATGTCACCATATTTCCTGACACTTCCTTCCAATATATGATTTACCCCTAACTCTATGGCAATTTCTTGAGTAGAAAGGTCTGTATTTTTATACCTCATAACGGAAGATTGGGAGATTACTCTTAGCTCACTAATTTTAGATATTTGTGTTAAGATATCTTCAGATATTCCATCACTGAAATAGTCCTGTTCCGGATCATTGCTTAGATTCATAAATGGAACAACTGCAATCGATCTATCTACGGCTTCGTCACTCCCAAACCCGTTAACACCTCCTTTTATGTAGAAAAAATAACCGCACTAAGTAGAATTAAAATGAATATTGCAGGTATTACATATTTATTTGGGTAACTTCTAAAAAAATCGGATTTATCGGCTGGTTGATTTTCTATCGTTTCTTTGACTTTTCCTTTTATTTGATCCCGGGAAGGCACAACGAGGCCATCATTGGAAACAGCATAAATGTCAACTGGATTCTCAACATTTTTTAGCATAAAACTGCCCATTATTTTTGTGTTAATTGATTTCTGGTTTTTTATGTCATCATAAACTTTACCAGAAATAAAGACACTTCCCACAACTGCAAGAGATTCAATATGGGAAGCAATATTTACACAATCCCCTATAATCTCTTCTTTATTATGAATTATATCACCGGTATGGATCCCAATTCTGACAGGAATTGGAAATTCAAGTTGCATTTCAATACCGCATTTCACGGCATTAATTGCACTGTCAAATATGCTGAGTGTGCCATCTCCATAATACTGCAGTATCTCTCCACCATATTTTTGAGTTGTAGAGTTGAAAATTTTACGGTGCTCGGTCCTGATCTTTAAGGCTTGTTCTTCATCTTCCTGCATCAAAGCAGTGTAGCCCTGGATATCAGTAAACATGATAGCGGCAAGATGTCGGTTAGATTCAGGCATTTTGTAATTTAGATGTTTATAGGGATTTTAGCTAATCCCTATAAGTCTTGGTCTCACGCGAAGAAAATTTCAGCATTTTAAGAGATATAGTAATTATTAGAATAGAAAAGCCCAAAAAGCAAGTAGAGAACATACTGTCTATTAAAATTAATATTATCAGAATATGAAAGGGTATTATATAGCCAAAAAATATTGACATATTCCCTACCCATCCTACATCCGTGATGATTGCAACCTTTTCCCATGCAGTATAATGTTGAATACCCATTTTAATATCTTCCCATATAGCTGCTAGTTCATAATTTTCAAAATCTTCTCCTAGGTGGTAAAGAAGACTGATTTTGGCATTTTTGGATAACTTTTCCTTAACAGCGGGTACAAACACCGATATATAATCACTTGAGGTTACCTTACCCTCTGCTCTAATGCCAAGAACAGGGTCAGGAAGATTGGGGATTAATTCAATCATTTTAGTTGGCCACTTCCAACAATTTAAAAAAATAGGAGCAGATCGGTTTGAAATTCATTGGATTTTTTTTTGCAGTATTTGCAAATTGCAGACGTTCTCTCCCCCAAATGATTTAACCTCTAAAGTCATTCTTGATCCATTTTTACGCTTCCATTTACCACATACTTGACGCAGGCTTTGACCATTCAAGTTAGGGAATTTCCCAATTAATCGATAATTTCTAATTTTAAGTAGATGGTTCATTTTGATCAATTGAATCCCAGGAAGTGGCGCTCACATCATCGTGATTAAGAACGTGCAGTCCCTTCCGATCGATGCGCATAATAAGACCACAGGCCGGATCCGGACAAATCACGCGGCAATCTGTCTCTACCCAATCTGCAGGATTATTTTTGCGCTGCTTTGCAGGAAGAAGAGGGACAGTAGAATGCATCGCATAAAGGCAAAAATTGGCGCCATCAGGAAGAGAAATCTTACCGCTCCGGAAATGAAAACAGTCTCCTTCTTTCATGTCACAAGTACAGTTACCATCGATCTTTTCGACAACAACAGTTAGATCGTAGAGTTCAAATTGATCTTTTTGCAGTTTTATTTTATCTCTCATGGTTTATTTCTCTTGTTTATGGTCGGGAATACAAATGTTTCAATCTTCGGCACCGTTATTAGCTGCCTTTGAATCGCTTTTTCGACCGAAACCTAAAATAACAACCAGGAAAATCATGGCTAACAGCGCCCAAGATACAAAATTATAAAGTCCAACCTGGAGTGGTGTCACCGGTGGAATTCCGAACTCCTCGCCGGACGAGGTCATGTTTGCCATCAGGATCACCGGTATGAAGTAAGGTAGAAGAAATGGAAAAACACAGACCACAAGACTTAATAGATTCGCTCTTCGTTTAGGATCGATTCCAATAATATGCCCTGTTTTATTTGCGAATTCACCCACCATCAATATTGCGACAATGCTGTGAGTTGTGAGCAGTACGGCAGCCCCAACCGTCCCTGAAATCCAGGCTTCAGCATGCTTTTTGGTTTTACTGTGTTTGGTTGCAAAATTGACAAGTCGGTTAAGCAGTCCGCTGGCTTGTAAAGTTGCTACCATCCCCATAAGTAAAATAGTAAAAAAACTAATACCTACTGCCCGATTAATGCCATCAATAATAAAACTTTGTGCTGTCACATTTTCCAGATCCAAAGAGATGAGTTTATCCAGGGAGAGGAGACCCAATGAGAGTCCCAAAACCACTCCGAACATCAGCCCCAGTAACAGACTATGAAGCAGGTGATTTCCCCTCAGAAACAGCGCAATAATGAGTGCGGGTACCAGAAGCATTGGAAGACCTTTTGGATCACCTGTCAATCCCATACCCTCGTGTGGCAAAGCTCCTTCAGATAAACTGGCGCTGAGGAAATAACAAACCAACGCTACTGCTACAGCTGGAATGATGTATTTCAATCGACTTCGCACTGTAGCTCCTATTTCGGCATTTTGGCTGAGTGCGCTGGCAATAGTGGTGTCGGATATTGGAGCTATGAAATCTCCAAAAGTTGCCCCGCCAATGATGGCTCCCGCAAGGGTCGGCAGATGAGCACCCAAAAGTCCCCCCACTGGATAAAGAAGCGGGCTGCAGATAAGAATCGTGGCAAAGCTCGACCCCGTAGACAATGATACAATACAACATATGATAAAAGTGGTGATGACAAATCCGGTTCCATTTAGATTGAGGTGAGCAGATACCCAGATTAGCGCTTCCACAAATCCTGTAATGGTCATCAATACTCCGATAATAGAGGCCAGCATCCAGGCGGTGATCATGATCATGACGATCTGTTGAGACATACCATCTATAACAGTGATGCTGAATGCATTCTTATCTTTTGCCAAAAGTAGCCCGATACCCAATGCCAGAATCAAAACCGGCCAAAAACCACGCTCGTCGGGTGCACCAGAAAGTGAGATGATGATTACCCCGGTTACAAATACTATAAAAGGCAAGATAGCACCAAACGCCCCGCCATAGAATGCAACTTGTCTGGAAATTTCAGTTTCTCGTGGCCCGGTCATCATTTAAACCCTTTGTTCATTGAGATTGTACCGCATGATTTTACTGTGTTTGCCTTCTTTTTCACGTTCCAGTCCAAACACCGGTCCGCCCGGACCCCGTGCACCAACTACAATTTCAGATATTGTTTTCAAATCAACACTGTCAAGGCTAAACCCGCACACCTTTTCGAGGCTGGTGAGATGATCAAGATTTCGAGCGCCAATGATGACACCTGCCACCATGTGTTTTTGGAGAATGTAGCGGGTAGCAACTTCGGCAATACCGGAATTGTACTTATCTGCGATGGCTCGAAGCGATTGTAAAACCTCCTGAAACTGTGCGAAACCACCAAATTCATCAATGATCAATCTATATTTTATCAACGACCGGTTCTCCAAAGGTTCAACCGGCTCTCTGGAGTCCAAATATCGATCACTGAGGAACCCGCCCGCGATTACTCCGTAACAGAGATATCCAATACCATACTCTTGTGCAAGCCCTGGCAGATCTCTTTCAACTCTATGGTCGAGTACAGAGTATTGCAATTGATTAGCCGCCACAGGAACGCCTGCCTCTAGTAACTCCTTTAAATGTTCCCCATCAAAATTTGTAACACCTATGTACCGAATCTTGCCTTCCTTTTGTAAATCGGTAAGATGTAATGCTGTTTCAACATACCCGTGTATTGCGTAGTCCCACCATGCAAATTGCACCAGGTCGAGTCTCTCAACGCCAAGCCGTTGTAACGATCGGTCAATAATTCCCACCGTTTCTGCTTTTGTCAGCGTTGCTAGGGCATTGCCATCCGGGACATATTTTGTGTGGATTTGTACTGATGCCAGATCACCGGCAGTAAATGCATCCTTATGCTGCTTCATAAATTTGCCGATCAACTCCTCTACTCCCGTGTAAATATCTGCGCAATCGAATGTGGTTACACCCGCTTCCACAAAAGCACGCATATCTTCGATGGCCTGTCGTTCATCTACAGCGCCATGTCCACCGGCCAGGTGCCATCCACCTTTGATGATTCTTGAAATTGAATACCCTGGCTGCAGTTCTGTTCGATCTATTTTCATTAATTTGAAATGGTCTGGCTGAAAATATTCCGGAACTCATCGATTGGAATTGGTCCCGATCGTAAAATCGTATCCATAAATTCTGTCAGGTTAAATTGTTCACCTAAACGATTTTTCTCAGAAACCAGTAGATCTGTAAATTGCTGACCTCCCAGGAAGTAGGAGGTTAATTGCATTGGAGAATTCATCAACCTTCCCCATAAGCTCTTTGCGAACTGTGGTGCCAGCAAAGATGTCTCGGTAGAAAACTGCATCACTTTTTGCCGGTCCCAGCCATTACAATGTACCTGGACCGATGTATATGCCCTGTTGGCGTTTTCCAGCCTTTTACGCAAATGAGCAAGAAGGGTCAACTTGTTTCCACGTTCCCAGCCAGCATCAAGCGCCACTCTCTCACAAAATGTTGCCCATCCTTCGGAATACAATCCATAGCCAAAAAGCAGGCGCAGAGGATGCGGGCTTTCCCTGCCGATCTTATTCTGCATATAGTGTCCCGGAAACAGCTCGTGGATTACAATAAAACGATTGAATGGTCTATTAAAAGATGACCAAAAATCTTTCTTCTCATGGTCTGGAAATGTGTCAGGTATAGAGGGTAAAAAGAGTGTAGTCAATGGATTTGGGTCAAAAGGAGGAGCACTGCTAACCCAGCCAATTCTGGCTGCAGGTCCTGCACTCTCCGGAGCAGAAAGGATCCGTAATGTTTCATTTTTCGGAAGTGTAGCAATCTTCTGATCTTTAACGAATTTTGATGCTGAAGCCGATAAATCCTTCCAAAATTGGAGGTACTCCTCTCCACTCGCAGGGGCATCTTTTTCCATGTCAGCAAATGCACTACTTACGAAATCACCGTAGCCTTCCTCAAGAGAGCGATCAGAGTATTTTTCTGCCAGATACTCTTTGGAGACCTCACTTATCATATTTCTAACATGTTCAATTTCCTCCAGTGCCATTTCAGCTAGCTTTTCCGGCGTGAGTGGGCTGTCGGTATATAACGAAAGTCTTCTCGCATATTCATCCCGGCCGAATACGGTATCCGATTCTTTTATACTCGACAAAATTTCGGTGTTCAGGAATGCAATAAGTGATCGAATGCTTTCAGTGGTGGAGAGGATAGCACCGGCAATGTCTTTACAAGGTGGGTTAAAAACCCAGTCGTTCGCCATTCCCGGCAATTCATCTTTGTAATAGGCCTCTATGCTTACCAATCTTTCAAGGCTTCTTTCGGCATCATTACGGCTACTGCCAGTCAGGGATTGTTTTGCAGCGGAACATAACTTCTTAACTGCCTCGAAACGTTGGCAGATGATTCGCGATTTTTCCCGGGGGGTTAAAAAATCAGACGCTACTACTTTATCAATTGCATTACCAATAAGGTTGGCATACAACGTAGGCGAATTGCGGTGAGGGGCTGCTTTTTCCCATTTATGAATTTCAGATCGAATTTGGACATTCAGAAGTCTTGCATCGATCCTGTTCTCAATTACATACGCTGAGCTTGGATCTGAAAGCAGTTCGAGCATACTCTTGTTGAAGGCCAGCCACTTTTGTATTTTCTTCGGGAAAAAATCCTCATATAGAAAAATTGAACTGTGCATCCCCAGGGCAAGTGCTTTGGAAGGATAAAATTTTTTCCATTCTTCAATGTATTCCGAGCCATAATCACGAGATGAGGCATACCCATTGATGGTGAATAAGGAAATCGCTATGAATATGAAGGCTGATTTCATCATCTGCTAATTCGATTGCCAGCTATCCACACTGATTCTATACTTCGGGAGTTTTTAATATCATCCAATGGATTTTTTTTAAGCACAATGAAATCGGCCCATTTTCCGACTTCCAAGGTTCCAAGGTCTTTGAATCCCATGCAATTTGCAGCGTCGCCGGTAGCCGAAACAATTATTTGCATGGGGTTTAATCCTGCTTCCGCCATCAACTCCATTTCCAGATGCTCAAAATAACCCTGGAACCTGGCGGGAGGACCTGAATCCGTACCGAAAGCAATTTGAATCCCTGCATCAGCCAGAATTTTCAGATTTTGTTTTGCGGTTTCTAGCGCCAGTTTATACGTTTGGGCACTTTGACTTTCCTTAACTCTTTGCTGTCGTTCAGGATCTTTAAGTTGTTCAATTACTTGTGGATCGGCTTCACGGAGAAAAAACGGGTCATCGAAAAACTCAGGAGTGTCTTCATACACGAAAGTGGATACTTCCCGCGTTAGGGTAGGGCAGTAGCATACATTCTTTGCTTTGAACAGTGCAATCAAAGCAGAGTCAACCAGTTGGTCCCTGACACTGTGGGCGATTAAATCGGATCCTGCCTGAAGCAATGATTTTGCATCCTCCAGGTAATACAGGTGTGAAGCCAGAGGCAAACCCAATTCATGTGCTTTTGCGATAACTGACTGGTATATTTCCTCAGACATTTTTTCGGTAGTTCCCAAATTATCGTCTACCCTGATTTTAATAATATCAACACCTAAAGCAACATTATCATTTACAACATTTATGGCTTCTTCCGGGCTGTCGCCGGTAACAACTGCCCCGGCAATGTATATCCTGGCCCGGTCAAGAGTGGTGGTATCTTGCTGGTCGCGCAGGATTGCTGCTTCTTTTCCATCTCCGCCAAGGCTAACAACAGTGGTGACTCCGTATCGGGCATAGAGGTTTAGATGGTCCAGGATGTTTTCTTCAGAATAATGCCCGGATTCCAATCCAAGGGTATTGCCAACATGGCCATGGGTGTTGATAATTCCCGGCATCAGTGTCATGCTTTTCAGGTCGATAATCTCAGCGCCCTCAGGTATTTCTATGTTGCTTTGCATACCTACCTGACTAATCCGCCCTGCCCGAATTATTAATATACCATCTTCAATTGAGCTCTTTCCCGTTCCATCGATAATGCGTACTCCTACAAAGACTTTTATATTTTCAGACGTTTTGGTAGCACGTTTATCCGCTTCACCACAAGCAATCATTAGTATTGATGTAATTACCAACGCAAAAGACATATAATGATACTTCATAGGTTCAGGTAGATTAATATTCACAAGATAGTTGAAACAAAATTGAGTTAAAAGTTTAATTTAATCCGTTTTACGAATTCCCATAATGGGTCATTGCGGTGAATTAATCAAGTAATGACGGCGTACTTGATCGAAAAATATTTACCTAACACTAATTTAATACAAAAACCCCAGAGAGAGTCCACGGTCTGATTCCCTGGGGCCACGAATGCACTGAACCGTTTGGCTAGCAGATCTTGCAGTGAGATGATTAAACTGTACGCATCACATGGTTTCAAGCTATTGACATGAGACCAGATATTATTCATATAAGCTCTTTTGCATCGTACAATGGAAAATAAAGTTGTCCTCTAGCTATTTTCTGCTATTTTTTGAAAAAAATTTACCATCTTGAAGTGTATATAATTAGTGAGTATATTGCAGTTATTCAACAATAAGCATTTGGAAATTATGAAAAGATTATCAATTACTTTTTTAATAGCGTGTATCTTGTTTTATGCATATCCAGTAAAAGCTCAACAAAATGTTGTTAAAATTAATTTCTTAAGCCTTATCGTGAAAACGATTAATGTTTCATACGAAAGAGTAATTGATGAAGACAATAGTTTTCAATTGGGTGTACTTTATACTGGAGCTAAGATAGGGGACACTAAACTTACCGGATTTGGAATTACCCCGGAATACAGGTTTTATTTATCGGAAACCGAAGCTCCGAACGGTGTATATGTTGCTCCTTATCTGCGTTATAATAACCTTGAATTAAAGGATGAGCTTTCGACTAGCGAAGCTACTCTTACAAGTATTGGTGGTGGTCTCATTATAGGGAGACAATGGATATTCAAGGAAAAAGTTTCTTTCGATTTATTTATTGGACCTTCATATGTATCAGCTTCGATAAAAGTAAAATCCGGTACCACTACTTATGATACTGGTGTTTTTGACGGATTTGGTTTACGGTTTGGAATCACACTAGGCCTAGGATTCTGAAATCAATTCATTTACCGATACAAAACTTACTGAATATATTCTCCAAGAGATCTTCAGTTGTAATTTCTTCACCCGTAATTTCCGATAATGCGGACAGGGCATACTTCAATTCCATGGCCAGAAAATCATTAGTAATTCCCGAATCAATGCTGCCTTGTACATCTATTAAAGCAGTTTTGGCCCGGAGCAGATTTTCGTAGTGACGAATATTGGTAACGATCACATCGTCTTTCTTAACTTCATCCAGTTGGATTTTATGCAATACTGTTTCTTTCAGTTCATCAATACCTTCTTTGGTGGTTGCCGATAGTAAGAGGGTGTTTGGCAATAATTTAAACTGCTCGATGAGTAGATCTTCTGCCTGGTCCTTTTTATTGCCAACGGCAATGAAAGGAGTACCTGTATCAGTCAGTTGGACAATTTTTTCTTTTATACTTTCAATGGGTTCCAATGTGAGATCAAATAAATAAAGCAGGAGGGAAGCTTCTTCTATTTTCTTTTTTGTACGCGCCACACCCATCGCTTCTATTGTGTCAGAGGTTTCCCGCAGCCCGGCGGTGTCGATAAACCTGAACTGCACTCCACCGATATTAATTTCGTCTTCGATCACATCACGGGTGGTGCCCGGAATTTCAGATACAATGGCACGTTCTTCATTGAGAAGTGCATTCAGCAGTGTGGATTTTCCGGCATTGGGTTTTCCTGCGATCACAGTAGGAACACCATTTTTTATCACATTGCCTAGGTCAAAACTCCGGATCAGTGGGTTCATTACTGCAAGCAGATTTTGAATGAGTTTATTTAACTCTCCGCGATTTGCAAACTCCACATCCTCTTCGCTGAAATCAAGTTCCAGCTCTATCATAGAAGCAAAGTGTATCAACTCTTCGCGTAATTTTTCAATTTCCTTCGAAAATCCACCGCGCATCTGACTGATAGCTGCATGGTGCGAAGCAGCAGAATCGGAGTGGATCAGGTCAGCAACCGCTTCGGCCTGAGCCAGGTCCATGCGTCCATTTAAAAAGGCCCGTTTCGTAAATTCACCGGGCTGTGCCATACGAGCTCCCACACCTATCAACACCTTCATTATCTTCTGAACAATGTATTGCGATCCGTGGGTTGATATTTCAACACAGTCTTCTTTTGTGAATGAATTTGGTGACCTGAAAAGTGATACCAAAACTTCATCGATGATCTGGTTATCCGTTGGATCAACCACCGTACCAAAGTGGATGGAATGGGTAGCCTGTTCCTCCAGATCTTTTCCACGAAATATACGATTTGCAATTTTGATCGCATTTTTGCCACTCAACCGCACGATAGCTATTGCACTCACTCCTGGCGCTGTAGCGGGGGCAACAATGGTGTCTTCAGGGTCTCCGATAAATTGCATGATGCAAAGTTATTCATAAAGTATGGAAGTAACCTGCCCAACTAGCGTTCCGTCCGTGCCGGCACGGGCAGATAGCGTGCTTATGCGCTAGTTGTGATAATAAAATTTCTGTGCAATCTCGATAATGACAGCCCGACATAGTCATTCGGGCTGTTTGCAACTGGTTTGTGTTACCAAGGTAGATTCATTCCTGGTCGAAAATTGTGCAACCCATATCCAGTTTTTCTTAAAATTACCTAGCAAGACCACCCGGTGGCTTTAACCTCCCTGACTGGCGCGGAAGTTATTTCCGAGCCTATAACACTTTATTCCCTACACTTTTTTTTTGCAAACCGGTCAGGTACGGCTGTCATAAATATGTAAAATATCACAAAACTTTGAAAAATTTTATGAAGGCAGTAGTGCACGTATGTTTTTCAGCAATTTTTCTTCTTCGGAATACCAGTATATTTCACTTCCGGGCTTTTTAGAATAAAAGGAGTAGTTGTTGATCGATTTGAGAATAGCTTCCGGGTCAGGTTTGCTGTAATCAACTGCGATACATGCTTCATAGCGCTGACAGTATGAAACCCAAAAAGGATTGTCAGTCAAGAGAAAAGGCAACTGACAGGCCAGATATTCATACATGCGTGTAGGAATCTTATCCACGAACGCCGGGTTTTTCTGATAACTTATTATGCCCAGATTGGACTGCTCAATTTTACGTAATATGTCCGGATGTGGTACCAGATGGTCACCGCCTGTCAATTCAATGTTGCTGTGTCCTTCAATAGCCGCTTTAACCTGGCGAAGCACATTTTTATCTGGGCAGTACCCGATAATCGTAAACGTTCCGCTCACGATATTCAGTAGCTCTTTCGCCAGCTCAATTGCCTCAAAGATCCCGTACGTTTTACCGATGGTACCCGTGTAAATTATATCCAGGCGATTATTAAGTGGTTTCCGATCCGTTATTACAGGGTAGGAGAAAGGGGGTAAGAACTTGTTTTCAATTGTCAGTGCCTTTGGTTTCAGATAGGACATTTCAGAAATGTAGCATGTTTCCGCAAGTAAGCATTGTGTTAGAAATGGGAACAATATCCGTTCTTTAAGGCGTACATACCATGCAATCAGTATGTTAAAAGGCAACGGATAATGCCCTCCGTACCGTATGTTATTGTAGTAATTTTCCTGGATATCATATATAATTATGCCACCAAATAATATTTTGTACAGCATCATAACAATCAGTAACTCATGTGTATTAGCTATAAATATATCAGGTTTTACTTTAAGTAATATTCTGCCGATTTGTAATCCTGCAAAAAACCGTTTCAGGCTTAATCTCCCAAAATCAAATACAGGATAAAAGTGAATTTTTCCATTAGGTTCATGTGCTTTTCCAGTTTGTCCGGCAATATAAATTTCAAGGTTATCTATCTTTGCCAGCGAGCGGGCAAATTTTTCATACATCCGTGTATCATCTATCGGCTTAAGTACAGAGGCGAGGAGTAATTTATACGCGGCCATTGAACGGGTAAATGAACGATATTGCTAAGTTGAATCAAATTATTCGAAATAAATTAATGACAGAATTACAAAAAATCATTGAGGCGGCGTGGGAAGACAGGCAATTGTTACATCGCGCGGATACGATAAAAGCTATAAACACGTTAATCAGCTATCTAGACAAAGGAAAAGTACGAGCAGCTGAACCGGTTAAAGAGGGATGGCAGGTGAATGAATGGGTAAAAAAAGCGGTGATCCTCTATTTTTCGGTGAGCAAAATGCAGACTATAAAAGTCGGACCGTTCGAATTTCATGACAAAATTCCGCTGAAATCCGGCTTTAGTGAATTGGGTGTGCGGGTGGTACCACATGGCATTGCAAGGTTTGGATCGTTTATTAACAAAGGTGTGGTAATGATGCCATCTTATATAAATATTGGCGCGTATGTGGATTCAGGAACCATGGTGGATACCTGGGCAACGGTTGGAAGTTGTGCCCAGATAGGTAAAAATGT
Organism: Bacteroidota bacterium; assembly: GCA_022571715.1. Taxonomy (GTDB): domain Bacteria; phylum Bacteroidota; class Bacteroidia; order Cytophagales; family Cyclobacteriaceae; genus SZUA-230. Next base: position 14,761 of record JACZXH010000084.1, read on the forward strand.
GCACATCAGTGGGGGGGTCGGGATTGGTGGTGTGCTGGAACCAGTACAGGCGACGCCTGTCATTATTGAAGACGGAGTTTTTCTGGGTTCAAGATGTATCATCGTGGAAGGTGT
>JACZXH010000125.1 GCA_022571715.1 Bacteroidota bacterium
ATAACAAGTATTGAATCATAACCCGGCGTTTCCATTGAATATTCCATAGGTAAGGGCGCCATATAAGTTTTTGCAAGGTCGGATAGGGTAGAAAGGCTATCCAGGCCATGATTAAATACAAAACTGGCATACCTTCTCGGGATGTTGGATGCAACAAATTTTAAATGATTATCTTTTGCCAAAAGCATAAGTGGCTTATAGTCCGTATTGTAGTTTTTCCATAGTCGCATTTGGGCTTCAAAGCTGCGCTCACTGATGACATCGTTAAGGTATTCATCCAGCATCAGCTGATCATCAGATTCAAACATTTCAGCAGCTAATATCACATTTACTCCTTTTTGCTGTATGATTGTATTTGTAATTTCATACTGCATCCAATGTGATACCGCATTGTTATGCAGCTCTCCAAACAAAACAACATCAGCAGATACGGCGGCATTTACCATTTCACCGAAATCAGATTCGTTGCCTGACTTGTTATAAATTTTATAAGCAGGTTTTTCCTGGGCATAGGCAGTACCCAGAATAACAAATGACATGCAAGCAGTAAAGATATATCTCATTCAGTTTGTATTTCAAGTGGTACTTAGAGGCCAAATATAAATATCCCACGGGCAATTCGCTAAAGAAGTTAACGCATATTGCCGGTATCCATGTATTTGTTTATTATATCAGGTTCCTCGTAGGGAGGCATCATGTAATTGAAATTTATCTTGTGAATGTAAACCCCAAAGGCTTTCTTTTTGCAGGAGTTATTCAAATGAAACAAGTATGCCATTGTTGCATCAAAGGCATTTCTCAGAGTAACTTACCTGCCCATTGAACCGAAATCAGAAGGGGTTTCTCGATTTTTTTTTCTATGAAATTGAGTATCTGCTATTCATTCATGATTTTTCATTAGGTTTAACAAATATCTTTTTTAAATAAATGAAACCGGCTATTCAGGTACATGACATCATAAAATCCTACAAGGATGTGAAAGCGGTTCGATCCATCAGCCTGGAAATAGCCAGGGGCGAATATATGGCATTACTGGGACCGAATGGTGCGGGCAAAACCACTATAATGGAAATGATCGAAGGCATTCAGAAACCGGATACGGGTGAAATCCTGATAAACGGACTTGAATGGCAGGGAAATGAAAAACGTTTACACCGAATTTTAGGTATTTCACTTCAGGAAACAAGGTTTATCGACAAACTAAACGTACGGGAAACGCTTGCACTGTTTGCCAGTTTTTATAAACTTCCCAGGAGCAGGATTTCCACAATTCTGGATATGGTTAACCTGGAAAATAAATCCACTGCCTATACAGAAAATCTGTCAGGGGGTCAGCGCCAACGACTGGCGCTGGGTATTGCGTTACTGAACCAGCCGGAGATCCTGCTACTGGATGAACCCACAACGGGCCTTGATCCGTCAGCCAGAAGAGAAGTCTGGAACATTCTGATGGATCTGAAGGAAAATGGTGAAACAACCATGATACTTACCACACATTACATGGAAGAGGCTTCTTATCTCTGCGACCGAATTGTTATTATTGACCACGGAAAAGTACTGGCTCGCGGAACGCTGGATGAATTGCTAACCAAATACAGTGCTGGTGAAATTATCGAGTTTTCGGTAGGTGGCACTTTTACCGAAGCAGATTTTCCTGCGAAACAAAACATCATAAAAATCAAATTTGATCAGAATACTTCTAAATGGAGTTTGGTGGTGCAGGATCTGGTTGAATATCTGCCGAAACTGCAACATGAATTTGAAACTAAAAATGTATATCTTACGTCACTAGAATGCCGTAAAATGACACTGGATGATCTATTCATTCAAATGACCGGGAGACGACTGGATGAATAGTTGGGAATTAATTCGCATCTGATAAATCCAATTGGTTTAGTCTTCGCTCATCCCTTTACTCAGATCATGTGAGAGATCGTTAAATTACACCGTCTTCTGTTACTTATTGGCATAAGAAGTATTTTTCCAAAAATATTGATAACGCCTCCTGGAGTAAAATTTGACTATATTTTATTTATTTATTTAACCGCACAACTGTTAACTATGACTCTGAGTCATGTTATCCAATATGAAGACTGCACTTATTATATTTATAACAACTGTCCTGCGACTATTACCAGGTTTTGCTCAACCTCCTTCATCTATTAATCTTGTCAGAGACCCGGGTTTTGAAAACAAAACACATTGCCCCTACAAATTCACCACTCCGGATGAACCGATTCCGTTAAAAGATTGGTATTCTCCAAGCCTGGGCACACCGGATTTATTTAGCGCATGCACCCTTACACAATCGGGTGTTCCAAAAAACTGGGCTGGTTTCTCGTATTCAATTGAGGGTGATTGCTTCATCGGAATGTATCTGGGCTCATACCCTGAAGATACTTATCGTGAATACATTTCAACGGAATTAAAAGACACGTTACAGCAAGGGGTTATCTATGACATAAACCTTTTCCTTAAACCGGCCTCTAACTCAAAGTTTAACCTGGATTCCATCTCCTTAGTTTTTACTCCGGATCGAATTGAAGTTGAGCATGCCTCCGTAATACTTGACACCCGTTTACAAAAAGCTGCAATCATGGGAAATACATTTGGAGATCCTAAACGATGGAATATTGTATCTACTACCTATGTAGCAAATGGCGGTGAGCGGTATTTTACCCTTGGTAACTTCGAAATCTCGGGATTATCAAATTATAGTAAATTATTTTCCGGTCCATCAAAGAGCCACATGCTCACTTCATCAGCCTACTATTTGTTCGATTATGTAGTTATATCTTCCCCCAATCACGAAATGCCTTTCCCTGTTGATGAGCCATTTTTCCTTGAAACGTTATACTTCGAGTTTGATGAATATGAAGTTCGGAATAAATGCTTACCTGAAATTAAAATGCTGTCAAACTTTCTTAATGATAATCCGGATTTTGATCTCATTATCAAAGGCCATGCGGATGTAAAAGGATCAGATGACTATAATGAAAAATTATCGCTTCGAAGAGCCTTGAAAGTACAAAGGTTAATGAAAAATAACGGGGTTCACAAAGATCGAATGAAAGTCCAGGCATTTGGAGAATCGTTATCTTCAGGCCGTATAGATAGTTTAAACAGAAGAGTGGAATTTGAAATATTAAATAAAAGGGGGCTAAATACCAGGTACAAATGAAAATCATTCCATACATAATACTATCAGCCCTACCCATATTTGGCTATGGACAGGTTGTTATAAAGGGCCGGATTCGCGACTATAACGGCAAATCAGAACAGCGTCAGGGTTCTGGACATTTTATTGTGAATAGCAATATCCGGGATGATAAAGCAACCTGTGAACCTCACCAACATTTCCCTGTTGTTGTTGTCGCTCATACCGCTCTTATTTTTTGGCAGGTTGCCTTTTCCACCGGCAAAGATCCCTCATCCAGTTAAGCTGGATTCAGGATGACAGTAGCGTGGGAGTAACAGACGGCTGGATTAGATCCGTTAGGTGTAAACTTCATTCCACACACGCACTGTCATTTCGAATCGCCACCTCATTTCCAATCATTTCAATCTACCATAACACACCCTGTAAATTTAACCTGAGTAAAGGCGGTGAGAAATCTTTACCGAATTGAAGGTCAGCTGCTTTTCCTTTTCCACCGGCAAAGATCCCTCACCCGAAAGGTTTTTGGGAGTAAACCATCAGGAGTTAGTCATCGGATTCGGGATGACAGTAGTGTGGGTGTAACAGGCGGCTGGATTAGATCCGTTAAGTGTAAAACTCCATTCCACACACGCACTGTCATTTCGAATCGCCACCACATTTCCAATCATTTCAATCTACCATAACACACCCTGTAAATTTAACCTGAGTAAAGGCGGTGAGAAATCTTTACCGAATTGAGGTCAGACTGCTTTTCATTATCCACCGGCAAAGATCCCTCATCCAGTTAAGCTGGATTCGGGATGACAGTAGTGTGGGAGTAACAGA
>JACZXH010000085.1 GCA_022571715.1 Bacteroidota bacterium
CAATGGTCCGTTGTAACGGGTTCCGGGACTTTTGCTTCCCTAAACGATCCGTTGTCGGCATTGACAGGTTTAACTCCGGGACTCAATGAATTTAGCTGGGGAATTACCGATGGAACAGGAACCTGCATGGCCAATGATCTGGTGCAGATCAACTACATAACAGTTACAACGGCTGACGCAGGAGTTGATCAGAGTATTTGTAATGACAACACGGTGATGGCCGGTAATTCTCTCCAGGCCGGGGAGACGGGTACCTGGAGCCTTGTAGCCGGCAGTGCTTTGTTGACCGATGTTAATGACCCGCTTTCCACCATTTCCAATATCACCACCAGTACCGTTGACTTACAGTGGACGATAACGGATGGCCTGGGTTTGTGTACTTCCTCGGATGTGGTCACTATATCTGCAAATCTCCCGATAACCGCTGCAGGTACAAGCCAAACGGTGTCAATAGGGGAAACGGCTGTAATTGATGTACAAAGCCTTGCCACTATTAATGGAGGAGACATCCTGGCCACTATTATAACCACAGCCCCGACAAAAGGTACAGCTACAGTCCTGGTTGATGGTACTATTGAATACATCCCGAATTCAGGCGTTCTTGGCGCTGATATTATTGACTTTCAACTTTGTAATCAATGTGGAAATTGTGATAACGCTTCTATTTCAATTGACATTCCAAATGATCCGCCTACCATTACTTCCGATCCTGTCATAGTGGCTCCAGGAACCCTGAGTGTTAGCATTGACCTCTCGGCTCTTGTTGGTGACATTAATAATAATGCAGATTTAAGTACACTTCAGATCACTACCCAGCCCATTAGTGGCGCCGTTGCCAGTATCGATGCCAATTTCAATCTGATTATTGATTATACCGGTATAACTTTTTCAGGTACCGACGAAGTCTCAATAGAAGTTTGTGATACACAGGGTGAATGTACCGTCAGTGTCCTGTTTTTCGTAGTAAACGTTTCAGCAGAAGAAACCCCGCCGATCACAGTGTATAATGTAGTCTCACCGAATGGCGATGGTAAGCATGATTTTCTCAAGATCAAAAACATCGAGTTCTATACAGGGAATGAGGTTTTTATTTATGACAAAATCGGAAATCTCGTCTTTAGAATAAAGGGTTACAATAATATGGATAATAATTTTAAAGGCATAGCCACAGTGGGCAATGAAAGGGATCTGGCCAATGGTACCTACTATTACTTCATCCAACTCGACGGCGATCAAACTGAAAGCGGGTTTTTACTTCTCCAAAAATAAATTCATAAGGGGAAGTTTGGTGCCTGCCGATATTATCCGCATTGCTGAAATTATCAATTTCGTTCTCTATATCAGTGTTATTCACAATGTGAGCAGCGTCACTTACAATGAGCGTATTCTTCAGTAAATTTGCATTAAAATTTTTTAAATGTTACTTTTTACTAATTTTGTGTATAAATAACCGAACCATTTAAGTGCATTTATTTGTTTATTAATATAGATTTATACTGAATTGTTTTAATCTGTTGCCATGAAAAAGCACTATTTATTTGTTTCGTCCATGTCGCTGTTTCTACTTGTAATGCTTTCAGGAGCGTATGTGATCGACAACAGACAGGTAGCCTTACAGGAACAGGCCATAGAGGTAAACTGGATGTCATTTGAAGAAGCCCTTGATAAATCTAAAACGGAGAAACGAAAAATATTTATTGATGTGTACACCGATTGGTGCGGATGGTGCAAAGTGATGGACAAAAAAACATTCAGAGAGACTACCATTGCCAGCTATCTTAATGAACATTATTATGCCGTGAAATTCGATGCCGAACAAAAAGAGGAAATTACATTTAGGGATAAAATATTTAAATTTATCCCAAGCGGCAGAAGAGGGTATCATGAACTGGCGGCAGCCCTGTTACAAAATAAACTAAGTTATCCTACCGTGGTTTTTCTTGACGAAGACTTTAATCTGATTCAGCCGCTTCCTGGATATCGCGATGCGAAAGCATTTCATCCTATTCTTCAATTTTTCGGTGAAGATCTGTACAAAAATATGAAGTGGGATGAGTTTCAAAAAGTTTATGAATCGCCGTATAATTAGCAGTAAAATTCCGGTTGTCCTGATTTCATTTATTATTGCTGATTACCACATATAGGCGCGCGAAAAATTCTTATTATTTAATTTTACAGCCAGAATTATTTCGTGTGTGGAAGAGTTGAGACCTGAAAGTTCTGAGAGCGAGTATTCAAACGTATAATTAAAGGCGATCATTGGAGTCAGATAAAGACCGAAAGAAAGATTGACTGCATCGTCAATTCGGTAACCTAAGCCTCCCCAGATGGCATCTTCGTATTTGACCCGGATATTTATCAAATAGCTTAATGGTGCACTGGTATTGTATTCGACCATGACACCAGGCATAACGAGAAAACCATACTTAGGTTTATAGGTGATACCAACCATGAAGTTATGGATTATGCTATTGCTTTCTGATCCGAAATTGTTAACGTTGGATATATTCGAAACTACTGCTTGCTTTGCAGCATATCCAATATACCAGTCGCGTGAATAAACCACAGTACCCAGATTGATGATCGCATCGGTGCTGGCGCCGCCGTCGCGCAGATAATTTTGATAAGTAGGATCGTTATCAGGATCGCTGACCGTTAGATTATCGGCGTTTAACCTGGCATTTATAACACCTGCACTGGCACCGACCGACCATACAATGTAGTCGGAAATAGGAAGATGGTAGGCATAGCTAAGAAAACCACCGATTTCCGAAACATCTGTATTAGTATTCTGTTGTATCCATGCTCCGAAGCCCTGCCTGTGCGCTTTTCTCCACTGAAACTCTTCGCTGGTTTCGAGCCTGTGGTATGCTTCAGGCTCTACCAGTCGTATCCCTCGTCTTTTGTACTTGCTTCCGGCTGATATTCTGAATGCCAAATTTGTCATAAAAAATGCTGTGGTAGGGCTGTTCTCGAGGCCTGCCCAACGATTACGGTAACCTAATTTTAAATCCACAAAATCTTCAATTCCTGAAAATGCAGGATTGAAAAGAAGTGCAGTTTGTTGATATTGTGTAAACTGAAACTGTTTTTGAGGAAAAGCCTGGGTAGCTGAAAAAACCAGAATAATAACGATATACTTTCTTACAGCCATAGAAATTTATCGCAAGATAGTAATTGTTCCCTGAATTATAGGATTATCATTTTTGAGGTTTATTACAACATAATATGTGTCTTCGGGTAGGATTTGACCGTTCCAAGTGCCATCCCATGGAGTAGCGTATCCTATGCTTCTGAATACCTGCTGGCCGTTACGGTTATATATGTTGATCAACGCGGTCGGGAAATACTCGATATCCTCGATGATCCATTTATCATTTTCTCCATCATTGTTGGGAGTAAACGCACTGGGAAAAGTTACAGAAGAAACCGGGTCTTTGAGAATGTCAATCAGAAATACATTTTCAATTGTGTTGAGTGCGTCCGAAGCGGATACCCTGATACTGTAAAGGTTTTGTTCACTAATATCAAAAATAGTGTTGGTAATAAGATCATTGCCGATAATTTCAAAGGCTTCATTGCCCTCACTGCCTATTCCTGTAACAAGGCTGAATGTGTGTGTGTTATCGTCCGGATCCAAAGCTATCAGGGTGCCAACTAAAGTTCCAGTTGCGGCACTTTCCAGCACAGAGCGGTTATTCAGCAAAATTTCAGAAGGCGGATCATTGATTTCGTTGACAATTATTTTAAAGGCCTGGTTAGCGCTCCGGTTGATATCGGGATTCTCAGAAGGTCCGTCGTCAGACAAATAAACGGCAAAGACTGCTTCGCCAAAGGTATTGGGTACGGTCTGAAAGCTAAGATCGCCTTCAGGGCTTACGAACGGTCCTATGGAAAATACAAGGTTGTCAGTAAAGCTGACTGCTTCAAGTGTAAATATTACACTTTGATCCTGCTCATCAGTGCCACCACCAGGTGAAATGCCGGTAGCCCATCCTGTTACGGTGACCAGACCTGCATCTTCATCTACAACCTGATCAGGGCCTCCTGTAAAAACCGGAGGATCGTTCAATGGATCTACAGTGATTATCAGCAATTGCTTTTGGCTAGTATTTTGGTTTAGCCCGCCCGAAGGACCGTCGTCGGTAAGTGATATTTCAAATGAAGCCACGCCATTCGTGTCGGGTGAGGTTTCAAAAGATAAATCACCTGTGGCATTTAATTCCGGACCGGAAATAAATGTAAGTGAACCTTCTGCTATAATACTGTTGAAAAGAAAAGTAACCGACTGGCCGGTTTCGTTATCAGCTCCAGGGGTAATATTTTTGGCCCAACCTATAATAATAACCGGACCACTGTCTTCATTAACGATCGGATCAGTTCCTTTTACAAATACAGGTGGATCGTTTACAGAGTCAATGATGATAGTAAAAGTCTGTATAGGACTGCTATTGACATGGGGCGGACCGGATGGACCATCATCTGTCAGTGTTACATTTATTTCTGCTGAACCGAAAGTATCCTGAAATGTTTCAAAACTGAGCGTTCCGGCATCATTTATGGCCGGTGGTGTAACAAATGCAAGCCCACCTGTAGTTTGTACCACATCTACAACAAATGTAAGATCTTGAATAATTTCATCCTGTGGACCGGCGAGAATGCCGGCGGCAAAATTTGCGACACTTACTTCGCCAAAATCTTCAAATGTATTATAGTTTCCAGGTATGGTAAATGAAGGCGCATCATTAATGGGGTCAACATTGATGAAAAATGTCACTTTCGTACTTATGTTTTGATTTGGAGCACCCGAAGCTCCGTCGTCAACCAGCGTTATTTCCAGCGTAGCCGTTCCACTAACATCTGAGGCAACTTCAAAAGTTAGATCTCCGCTTACAGGATCTACAACCGGAAATGTAATGAAGGTGATCAGGTTTTGGCTGGTTTGTACGATGTTAAATGAAAGATTTTGTGATGCTTCATCGGCGCCACCACCCGGAGAAATGGCTGAAGCCCACGCGGTGAAAAGCTGAGGTCCGGAATCTTCCGAAATGTTAATGTCAGGGCCAGCAGTAAATACAGGAGCATCATTTACGGATGTTACGGCAATCTTCATGGTATCCGGCTTACTAATATTTTCATCCGGTGGTGTGCCTGATCCGTCATCCTGCAACTCAATCTTAATGGTTGCGACGCCATTTGTGTTTGCAGCAGGGCTAAATGAAAGCGTACCGGATGAGTTGACAAATAAATTATCGAAGAGGAGTGTACCGGTAGTGTTGATTATCTGGAGACTGAAGGTCAGATTCTGAAACAATTCATTTCCCAGGGTTCCTCCTGTATTAATATTGGTGGCCCAGCTAATAATATTCTGCAAACCGGCATCTTCCAGAACCAAAGTGGGATTTACGGGTATGTCGCTTCCTTTGGTGAAAGTTGGTGCATCGTTTACGGGATTAACGGTAACTATAAAACTTGTGACGAATGTGTCAATTCCACCACTGGCCGTTCCGCCGTTGTCTTTTACCGTTACCGTGATAAGTACAGCTCCGTTTGCATCTGCTGATGGTGAGTATGATAAGGTTCCCGTTGTCTGGGGATTTATATAATTAATAACGATATCGCTGTCAGCAATAACACCTGTATTTGAAGATACTGCAGTGATCGTAAGAATTTGCGTCCCACCATCACCGTCCGTGATTCCGGTCAGATTTACTACCTGCAGTCCAGCATCTTCAAAAATATTTTCATCAGTAATAGCATCAATACGGGGTTGTATGTTACTCTGTGCATACAGCAGCGTTTCCGGGGCAAAAAACAGCAAGAATATTACCACGATTTTTCCGAATTGCCAACCCATCTTCATATACATACTTTTCAAACAAAAATAGATTTATAATTAAATGTAACATTTTTTAAAACTTTAAAACAGAGCGAAACAGAATGAATTCAAATTATTAGCTTTATTCATTCATTCTGAAATATACTATCAGGTAACTGATTCGGGTCTCCTACAGGTTTTAGAATGAATACATGGTCACTCATCTGCAGGCAAAAATCCGTATTTTGGTTTGAAAATTTTACCTGTTAAAGAGATATCTGAAAACACTCCATCGATATTTTGACTGGAGGTGATCACGAAGGTACTGTCCGGTTTTAGCCATGCCCGAATCTCTATCGGATCTTCGTTCATAATATTGATTATAACCTTAAATACTGGTTCTCCGAGGGTTTCAGGGTCAGTTTCATTATCAAATTTGCTACTGCTTAATATGCTGATACTGTTGAGGTAGCGGGCGGTTTCGGCAGAATCTGCGGGGGCGTTATCCACAAGCCATTTGCCATCAAGCGAACGGATAAGATGAAAAGAGGAATCTTCAGGATATATGAGTTGTATGGATTCAACAGAATCACGTTGAAATTCTACCAGCGCCTGATTTCGGTAACTTGAAACATTGGTGGTTACGGAGAAACTCATGAAGTTATTAGCCACATATACCTCATCATCTTCAAACAGCCTCACGTAGGTATGAAAACGTTGCTGCCCCTGCATTCCGAATCTTCCAAGAACTATATCGAGTGTTTTGTCTTTGTCTTCAAATATTTCGACTCTGATGCCGGTAGTGTCAACTTGAAACTCTTTCCATTTACCCGGGTTTCGCGTGGCCATCCGGCCTGGTTTTATGGTCTGAAGATTTGACAAGACATTGTTTACCCGGCTTTCCACAGCCGTATAGGTGTTTTCCGCACCGGATACTTCCCAGCCATCCACAACTCTCGACAACGTAATTATAATTCCATCATGCGTGATACGTACACGGGTTACTTTTGTGGCATCTATATTAACAAGTACTTCTCGGAGCGATTTACTTCGTCCTGTATTACTGAAAAATACGGTTCCTGCATATATCAGCAATAGTATGCTTAGGAGAATAACTAACCGTAGTGTCGTAACTTTTTTCATACAGACAGATCCCTGTTTTTCATCTAATAATTACCTTGTAACCAGTTTTGTTTCTTTTTTAGGTACCGTTGTTTTCGTATAAATGCATACATAAGCACCAGCATTATCGGGGCAAAAACATTGGCATATTTGATTACGGCTTTTTCACCGCTTTCCAATTGTTTCAGCGGCCGGTTGGTTATGCCTTTGGTGCGCAGATCAATCAGACCGGTGTCGTCCGATAGCCAGTCAATGATATTGGAAGCAAAGTTCACATTGTCCGGATTTAATTGTTGCGCATCTTGTCCTGTGCCATTTACAATAAAATTTCCGTTTGAGACAACCACCATTCGAGCCTGATCAGCATTGCCGATTTTCCCTTCGAGTGCTATAGCCACAGGTTGTGGATTATCTCTGAAATCACCGAGAGTCCATTGTTTGTTTATATCTATATAAACCGGCGTATTCACAAGACCGCTGTTTTCAGAAGTTTGAGCTAAAATGATTACATTAAATGAAGAGTCGCCCTGTGCAATAACCGGACTTACAATCGGTAACATAAGCGATTCAAGTCCTTCAGAAATCGGATGATCTGTAAAATCACCGATTAACGGAAAATAAGGAAACTTCACCTGTGTATTAATGACAAACGGCCCCTGCCGTTGCTGTACTCCTATTGAAGCACTATTCGCATCAATAATTACCATTTTTCCAATAGAAACCCCTTTCGACTGTAACCAATTACTTAATCCAATATCGGGAGCAGCTCTTATAATACCCTGATTAAGTTCGCCGGTTACGTTGCTGAAGGCAATAAATAAATTACCGTCAGACTCAAGATACCTGTCAATTTTTTGAAAATGATTTTCTGGTATCGTATCAACCGGGTTTATTATAACCAGAGCTTTATAATACACCGGAATATTTGTCGTGTCGGTAATTGTGAAGGTTTCGGGGTCATACATAACCGAAAGCTGCCCGTGAAACTGGGCCAATTCATTTAACGAGGGTTCACCATGACCCTGAATGAAAGCAATTTTAGGTTTATCGGTAATGGCCAGTTTTATTATTGATGTGGTTAGCCCATATTCCATACCGGAACCGGGCTGTATGATCGGAATGGTTTCGGTTCGCTCACCCATTTGCAGCATGGCGCCCATGTATGCACGAAGTTGTTTTACCTGGTCACTTTTTGTCACGTTTATAATTACCGGGCTTATCCCGTTTTGCTGTGCTTCGTTTTCCTGCTGGGGCGATTCATTGGGATTAGTGAATTTATACACAATATTTCCTGCGGACAAATTTTCATATTCAATGAGTAGGTTTTCAAAATCTTTCCGGTGTGATAAAAGCTGTGGCGGGAGGTCTTTGGTGAAATACACCGTTATAGTGATAACTTCCTCGAGTTCTTGAAGTGTTTGTTCAGTGGCCTTGCTCAATGTATATCTTTTATCTTCCGTAAAATCGAGCCGGAAGAATAATTTTTCGGATATCAGGTTGATAACAATCAGAATAGCGAAGAAGATCAGAAGCCGGGTTATTACATTCAATTTATTCATGTCAGCAGTTTTTTCAATCTTTCCAGTTTTTTTTCGACAACAAAACGGTTGACAATACCAGTCCGCCAGCAAGAAGCGTTAGGAAATAAATAATATCTCTTGAATCAATGACGCCCCGGGAGAGAGAACTGAAATGTGTCTGGGCGCTCAGGTAACTAAATAAGCTGCCTGGCACGCCGGTAAAACTCATAGCCAGCATATCAAACAACAGATGGAAAAACAACGAAATAACCAGGGCCATTAGAAAAGCAACGATCTGATTATTTGTACTGCTGCTGGCAAATATTCCAATACCTACGTAAGCCGCACTGGCCAGCAACAATCCGAGATAGCCACCAATAACTGCACCATGGTCTATATTGCCCAGATTTGCAACCGTGATGTAATAGGGTAAAGTAAATGAAATTGCAATGACCACCAAAAGGTAACTTCCCAGAAACTTACCGGCTATAATTTCAGCATCCGAAACCGCCTTGGTACTTAATAGTTCAATGGTACCGGATCTGTTTTCTTCCGCAATCGAACGCATAGTAATAGCAGGAATAAAAAAGAAAAGTGTCCAGTAGGCAATACCGAAAAACACAGACAGGCTTGCCTGGTTCATTAAAAATATATTGTTGCCAAACAGCCATGTAAAAAACCCGCTTAAGCCAAGAAAAATGATTATCATCAGATAGGCTATCAGAGAATCAAAATAGGAACCAAGCTCCCTTTTTGCTATAATCCATATTTTTTTCATGCGTATATACCTTTAGCTCTTAGTTAATTTGTTAATTCCCTGAAAACGTCCTCGAGTTTCGTTTCAATAGCCGTCATTTCTGTGAGATACCACTTGTTTTTTACACAAAGATCGAACACTGCTTTTCTCGACGATTTATCAGGTTTACTTTGTATTCTGAATTTACCCTCCTGGCCGTTTCGCTTCCTTGCCGTTTCAACCGATGCCAGCCCGGTCAGTTCTTCAAGCACGTTATCATAATCGGCTTCGGCTTCAATTTCAATATTCAGCAATTCCTGCCCTTGTGCTTGCTGACGCAATGAGAGGGATGTGCCGTCGGCAACAATTCGGCCATTGTTTATGATGATAATCCGATCACAGGTGGCTTCCACTTCCGAAAGTATATGCGAACTGAGAATTACTGTTTTTTCTTTTCCAAGCTCCTTGATCAGGTTTCTGATCTCCACAATCTGGTTTGGATCAAGCCCAGAGGTAGGTTCGTCCAGAATCAGCACCTCCGGGTCGTGTATCATTGCCTGGGCAAGTCCTACACGCTGTCTGTATCCTTTTGAAAGCTCATTTATTTTCTTGTGCTTTTCGGTGTCCAGTCCGCATTTTTCAATCATTTCGTGCATCCTGGCGGAAATTTCGCCTTTTGCCATTCCCTGTACTTCCCCGCAGAATTGCAAGTATTCGATGACCGGCATATCGGTATACAAAGGATTGTTTTCCGGCAGGTAACCGATTCTTTTTTTAATTTCTTCGGCATCTTCATGTATTGAAAACTGGTCGAGGCGCACATCGCCTGATGCCGGAGCAATAAAACAGGTAATCATTTTCATGGTCGTGCTTTTTCCAGCACCGTTTGGACCAAGAAACCCTACAACTTCACCTGTATTTACTGTAAACGAGATGTTATCAACAGCTATCTGTGACCCGTATTTTTTCGAAAGATTTTCAACAGTAACCGCCATAATTTTTCTTATTAAAATATGGCGCAATATTACAAAACGCCAAAAAAATTCAAGAGTTAAAGTAACTAAATATGCGAAATCCCAAACATTATAATTCTTTTTATTTATTGAACGTGTTACAGGGAATACAGGCTATTTCTCCTTATTTTTATAGTTGAGAACTGCACTTCAAATCTTTAATTTTGGCAGTAAAGCGACCCTGCAGCCTGGTAAATAATTATAGGGCATGACTTTATCTCAAGCTAAATCAGATACTTATTTAAGTGCACTTCCACAAATAATTGATTTGCTGTTATATGTTAATTATATCTTTTCAAACACCAGCCGGTAATGATCCATTATCTCACGCTCGAAGCATACCCTGTTGGGACTTACCCTGAAGACGGCAACTTGTTGCCTAAAATCTTTGTCTGTAACGTATCTTCGAAGCAACTTCATATACAACCAGTATTTTTTGAAACCGAATTTTCTGAATTTCTTTCTCCACTGACCGATCGTTTCAATATAATCTAATCGACCACTGCTTTTTGAAATCAGCTTAAACTTCGGTGCGGCATTGCGTTCTACCATTTCAGGGCCGTATGGTAGCCATGAACCGGGGAACTCCTCCATCATCAACGCAAGCACGTACGAGGCGGAGTCTTTGTCACTGTCCAGACTGATATCTTTTAAATCCAGCATATTCTTACTAAATGTCATGGTTTGCATATAAAATCTCCCACCTACAGGCAGTAAATCATATAATGTATCAAAGAAGTCTGTGTAAACTTCTTCCTGTTTACCTTCCTTCCATTCTTCTATGGAACAAAAGTGCTCCAGCCCCCCAATGCACGTAATACTATCAAACTGGCCAAAATCTTCTGGTTTAACCGTTCTGCAATCTTTTACCAGTACATTCAATCCATTATTACGGCAAGCCTTTGCTTGACCTTCCGATAGCGTCAGTCCTATACTTTCAGCGCCTATTTCTTCCACAATATGTTTTGAGAACGGCCCCCATCCGCACGCCATATCCAACACCTTGCTTCCTTTTTTAATATCCAGACTGTCGGCAATAAAAGTATGTTTTTGTCGCTGACCTTCTTCCAGTGTCATCGAAAAATCGCCATCATATTTCGCGCCACTATAGTCTCCGGTTTCACCTATACTCAACCTGAATATTTCATCTATAGTAGTGTAGATAAAATCTAAATTGTCTTTATTGGCCATAATTTTATTTTGATCAAAAAAACAACTAAATCAAGTTAATTCCAATATTTATAAAACCACATTTGTAGATTCCTGTCTGTGACTTGTAATTTCAGATGTTTAACAATGTCCGTTTTTTGCAAAGAATATTTTGATATCTCAGACAATTGGTTTTTGCTGAACGCGTAGTGTCATGGGAAGGTCTATTTTAAAGGTCGCTCCTTTGCCATACTTCGATTCACACCAGACTTTACCTTCCATGGTTTCGGTGAATTTTTTAACAATCGAGAGACCAAGGCCGGTTGAGCTTTCACCCCCTGTTGGTTTGGCGCTTAATATCTGGAACCTTTTGAATAGTTTACTTATATCTTCTTCCGTAAGTCCGGGACCTTCATCTTCCACTTCGAACATCATCCGGTTTTTGCTGTTTGTAAGCCTGATATGGATCGATTTGGAAGGAGGCGAAAATTTTATTGCATTGGTTACAAGATTTTCAGTTATCTGCCGGAAAAGACTTTGATCAAGGGTAGCTTCAAATTCATCTAATTCGCTTAAAATCTGTATGTCCTTTTGCAATGCCTTGCTTTCCAGCTCGCTGATCAGATCATTCACTTCGCTACTAACACTGAACCGGGAAAGTTTAATGTTCATGTACCTCGATTCAATGGCTTTTACATCTAGAATTCGGGTAACCAGATCGGTTATACGGTCTAATGAACGCTGCAGATAGGTTACATATTCGGCATGCTCTTCGTTCAGAAGTCCGATTTCGGATTTCAATAAACTCACGAAAGTGGATGCAGCAGCCAGCGGATTGCGGATGTCATGGGCAACAATGGATATAAGTTGATTTTTTTCGTCATTCAAGTCTACAAGCTCGGCGTTTTTTTTGGATATTTCCTCTTTCTGACTGGCAATCTTCCTGTTTTTTTGTGCGAGTTGTTCCTGTATTACGTCAAGGGTTCTGAGCCGGGTAACCATTAATCTTAATATTCCGCGCAACACCTCCTGGTCGCTATGTATCAACTCGTAAAAAGAATCTTTGTCAAGACTCAATAACATTGTTTCTTCCAGACCTGTGATTGTTGCCGACCTCACTTCAGTATCGATCAGTGAGTATTCACCGAAAACATCATTTTCCCGTAACGTATCGAAAATGTGTTCCCCGTCATGAACTTTTACACTGCCGCTCTCGATTATGTACATTGCATGGCCTTTGTCACCTTTATAAAAAAGGATTTCATCTTTTTTAAGGGGAATTTCTACTAATTTATCTGCGATTTGCCCTAATAGGCCTGGTTCGGCTGTTGAAAAAATCAGTGTATTCTTTAAAACGTGGATTTGATGTACATCAGGTAACGCCATGCTATCATCGTGATTATTCGACTGCAATATATCCTGCTTCAATATTATTTCCCGAATTATTGTAAGATACCTTCAGGTTTGTGGAGTCAAGATCTTCTATTAACCAGTTCAAGGTTATAAAAGGGTCTGTGGTCGGAATTTCCAGGGTGTGTTCATTAGGATCAATTTTCCATTCGCCGGCTATGAATGTTCCGCTATTGGAATTACAAATGATGTTTTCATATGAAAGTATAAATTCTCCGCTTCCCGCCCCCTTGTAAAATAAATATAGATCGTCTTTGATGCAATCATCGAGAAAATCATACGCATCAAAACCATTTGAAAGATATGTGCTCAGAATCCACTTCTTACCATCCACAGATGCCAGTAATCCACTCTGGCTTTCAACCACCAATATATTTGTAGTGTTTTCCAAATCTTCCACTACGGTTTTAATTACCCCTTCTTCCCAGTTATTCAACAGGCCTTTTTGTGCATCTATATAGTATTTTCCACTGTCAAGAGCGATAAAAATCACTTTCCCTGTTTCATCGGTTATTTTTTCTTCCAATGCCGGCGAAGTTTCTGTAAGCCAGTCTGGGATAGTCCCGTATAAATTTACTTTTACACCCTGAATAAAGGCCCCGTTTTCATCTATAGTCGTGATGACCAGTGTGGTAACTGGTACAGGCTCGGGTGGGTCGTCACCGCAACTTCCGATCCAACCTGAAACTAAAAATAATAACATTAAAAAGAAATACAAAAATCGTTTACTCATGTAGCTTAATGGTTGTTTTACACTAGTTCAGGTACGTTTGCAACTTGGTATTGTACATTCTTTTCGTAAATGAAAACACGGATTTCATAATGATTTCTTTACTTTCCACAATTACTTTTGTCCCTATCAGAGTACCATCGGATACCCTTTTTAATCTATGGGTGGTATTATTTACCCAAACGTCATTTTCCAGTCGGACAAAATATAGTCCATTTTCTTTTACAGAAATCACTGTTTGGTCAACAATGTATTCTTTAACCTGATCCACTGCGATCAGGTTAAACAGGCTGCCTTCTTTCAGTTGCACGTTTTTTATGTTTTCTTTCAAATTTAAAAAGATTTCGAATAACCGGATTATCCTTACGTGTGTGTGCACGCAGCATGTAAGTTGTGATTAATTCCGATTTTTTAGCCTATTTACGGAATGTAAAGCCTTCGCTGTCAGGAATTATGCATTAAAAACATCCGGAAGGCGAAAGTAACCTGCACACGAAATGAAACAATTCTTCATGTGACATGCCTACCTTGTGTCTGGCAATGGCTTCATTTTTCATGAGTAACAGTGGCAGTAAACTGAGGGTAAGGACCTGCGTTGGGCAATTTATTAATTCCGTAAAATGTAGTATGTTCGCTCCGGAATCGATTGAAATTTAATTCAGATTCTCGAAGTATGCATATTTCACCCGAAAAAACTATAAAAACCGATCTTGAGATCGCCCAATCCGCAGCAATACGACCTGTTAGCGAAATTGCCTCAAAAATCGGTATTGAAGAAGATATCCTCGAGTATTATGGTAAATACAAGGCAAAACTGCCAGTAAGTCTTATCAACGAACAAAAAATAGCCAAAAGCAACTTGATCCTGGTAAGTGCAATCACCCCCACACCTCCGGGTGAAGGCAAAACAACCACCTCTATTGGGCTTACTGAAGGGCTGAATAAGATTGGCAAAAAAGCCATAGTGGTTTTAAGAGAACCATCGCTTGGGCCGGTATTTGGTATGAAAGGAGGCGCTGCAGGTGGTGGTTATTCGCAGGTAATACCTATGGAAGATATAAACCTGCATTTCACGGGAGATTTTTCAGCAATTGAAAAAGCGAATAATCTTCTATCCGCACTCATCGACAATAATATTCAAAGCACTAATGGCGGACTGGGTATTGATCCTCGAACAGTGTTATGGAAACGGGCCATGGACATGAATGACCGGGCATTACGACATATTG
>JACZXH010000126.1 GCA_022571715.1 Bacteroidota bacterium
ATTAAAGAAATTGAAAATTGGATTGAAAAAAATGAAGAAAAAATGCCTCCCTTTTGATCCCCCTCCAGAGGGGGACATGGAACTCATGACCAATCGGAGCTAAATATCTCCCTCTCCGAGGGGGTTAGGGGGAGGAAAAAATGAAATTATAGATAAACTTTTTCTTTATGGGTGTCCCAATGAGGAAAACAAGAAAAAATAATATTCAACATACCGGATCATGTGTGGAATAACCGGTATATATGCGCATAATACGCTGGGGAGGCTTTTTATGATCAACCTCGTGCGCGCCACAGATGCCATCAGCTCACGCGGCCCTGATTTCCAAGGGGTGTATAATGATGAAGTTGTGGGTATGGGACACAGGAGGCTTTCCGTTATTGACCCTTCACCTGCGGGTAACCAACCCATGAAGGATGAAACGGAGCGCTATATACTGGTTTATAATGGCGAGATCTATAATTACAGGTCGTTGCGTAACCACTTGCAGAAATCCGGCGTACGGTTTCATTCCGAATCGGATACGGAGGTATTGTTGCACTTGTTGATTCATGAAGGTATCGGTTGTCTGAATAAATTAAACGGTTTTTTTGCCTTTGCCTTTTATGACAGGCAGGAGGAATGTCTGCTGCTGGTAAGAGACCGGTATGGAATAAAACCCCTTTATTATTATGAGGATGAAGATAAATTCCTCTTTTCTTCGGAAATGAAATCAATTTTCATGTATGGAATTGACAAAAAACCTGACATCGAATCGCTTAAGCTTTATTTACAATTAAATTATATACCGGCGCCTTATACTATGCTGCAAAACGTGAAAAAGCTTGAACCGGGTCATTTTTTACAAATTAATAGGCAAAATTTAGAAAAGGAAACATACTATGACTTAAAAAACATTGAAAAGCCTGTGATACCGGAAGATTATGCGGGACAGAAACAGCGTTTTGAGGAATTGCTTGAGCAGAGTGTTGCCGACCGGTTAGTAGCGGATGTTCCTCTGGGGGCTTTTCTTAGCGGTGGTATTGATTCTTCGGTCATTTCAGCGCTTGCTGCAAGGCACACTGATAAATTACATACATTTTCTATTGGCTTCCGCGACGAACCCTTCTTTGATGAAACCAAATATGCCCGTCAGGCAGCGGCATATATTGGTTCGGAGCATACTGTTTTCAGTCTTTCTAATGAGGATTTGTATGCCCACTTATTTGATATCCTCGATTACCTGGATGAACCATTTGCAGATTCTTCAGCCATTGCCGTGTATATCCTAAGCCAGGAAACAAGAAAGCACGTAACCGTAGCATTGAGCGGTGATGGGGCTGATGAATTACTGGGAGGATATAATAAGCATGCGGCCTTTTACCGTATGCTGCATCCTGGGATTGCAGAAAAGTGGCTGGTGAGTTTAGCGCCGGTATGGCGTAAATTGCCCAAATCACGTAATAACTTCCTGACCAATAAGTTCAGGCAGTTTGACAGGTTTGCAAGAAGCTACCATTTATCGCCAAAAGAAAGATACTGGAGCCTGGCTGCATTCATGAACGAAGCTCAGGTATCCCAATTATTAGCTTCATCTCCCGCTAATGAGCTTTCCGGGGAAACAAGGAAAGAAAGATACCTGGACTGTATCAACGAACACCATGAATCACTGGGAGATATACTGTTGACCGACCTCAGGCTTGTGCTGCCCAACGACATGCTGACCAAGGTGGATATGATGTCGATGGCTAATGGCCTGGAAATACGTGTGCCGTTTCTGGATCACCGTGTTGTGGAATTCCTGGTTTCATTACCCGACGATTGTAAAATCAATGGGAATAATAGAAAGCGTATCCTTCGCGATACATTCAGGGGCCTCCTGCCTCGGAGAATTCTGAACAGGTCAAAACAGGGATTTGAGGTACCGCTTTTGAAGTGGTTCAGAGGCGGTATGCACACATTGATCAACGAAGAATTACTGGATGATGACTACATCCGCAACCAGGGCATTTTTAATCCTGCGGGCATTAGCACATTGAAGAAAAAACTATTTTCCGCAAACCCGGGCGATGTACATGCGACCATCTGGGCGCTGGTTGTTTTTCAGTGGTGGTACCGCAAATGGATTGAGGTGTAGTAATGCCGGCTGAAGATTAAAGTAGATTACAGGGATCCACTACTCATTTTTCATAGCCCGGATTGCATCGAGGCAATGCAGGATTTAAGCCACTTTGTGAAATATTTAAAACACACACGCATACCTGTTTACAAAAAAACCTCCTTCGGATTACGAAAGAGGCCTTTTATTTTGTTAAATTTTATTTCCTAAAACAATTTCAGGAAGCCAACGCCCACCTTTAATGTAAATACATTGCCCGTAAATGTATTTGCAGAATTTGTGGATATGTTGTTAAGGTTTGTTAAACCGAGCCTGTAACGTCCTTCCACGGTGTACAACCATGTTTCTGTTTTTATCAGCAAGCCTGCGGCAAGTACAGCAGCAAAATCATTTTGAAGGTATTGTCTCGACTTGTCGGTATAACTTTCGACACGAAAAGAGGTACCTCCGTCCACATCGGTACTGGTAGTCGTTTGCTGGTATGTTTTCATATTATAACCCCATGCTACCCCTGCGCCAATGTAAGGAATCAACGATTCGTTCAGAATACCTGGAGGTGTAACTATACCCATAACAGGTATACTTATATAATGCTGAATAATATTTTTGGTTTTTGTAATGTTAGGATCATTTGACGGTACTTCGATATTAGCTGCTCCCTGTTGCTGATAATTAAGTTCACCATTGAGGGTCAACCATGAGGGTAAAAAATCAGGTTTATAATGCGCAAATGCGCCAATCAATACGCCCACTTTCGGATCTGTAAAATTCTGATTATTCTTTGCAAATGTACCCTGGGTAATACCGATATGCGCCCCGAGCCGTAATGCAGCGTCTTCCACAACAGGTTCTTCCATATCCTGGCTAAAGACTGAACCCACAGAAATTAACATTAATAAAGCAATGCCTACGGAAAGAAATAGGGTGCACTTTCTGAAAATAAAGTTTTTTCGAGTAGTGTGTATCATCATTAGTTAAAAGTTTAAGTCTTTGTAAATTATAACTATAATATTTATAATCAATCTGCGATTCAATTTAATTATATCATTCGAATATATATTTAAACTGTTTCTGTTTCTATATTTTTGTTCCCAAGGTAGTTTGAAGATATGATAATTCAAAATAGTGCAAAGTTTTTTTTATATTTTCACATAAAAATGTTGACAATAATACTTTAACCATATACATTTAACCCAAATTTGAACAAAAACAATTTTCGTTTAGAACTAAACCGTTTATTTATTATGAAAAGATTGAAAACTAATTTAATTTTATTGACCACAATTCTTGTGGTAGCCTTCGTGACGTCCTGCCGGGACGAATTCACGGAACAGGATGCGATTAAAGCAGCTGAGGATGCTGCCGCATCTGAACAACTGGCCAACGAGGATGCCCTGAGACTTGAGGCTGAACTCGAGGGCAAACTTACTGCCGACGAAATTAAGTTGCGTGATTCGTTACGCAGGCTATTTGGCCTTATTCATTATACGGTAGCTGTAGTGGATGCCGGCAATGCCGTATTTATTGATGGCGGTGGTGGTGGCGGCAGCCGTACAAAAGGCACAGAGGCCGTTTCCGGCGCCGTAGTTACCTTGTCGCAGAATGGCGTGATCGCCTC
This sequence comes from Bacteroidota bacterium, assembly GCA_022571715.1. GTDB lineage: Bacteria > Bacteroidota > Bacteroidia > Cytophagales > Cyclobacteriaceae > SZUA-230. Next base: position 3,717 of record JACZXH010000126.1, read on the forward strand.
CATGACTACCGGGGCTGACGGCCTAGCGGTATTCAGCAACATGCGGATCGGGAATGTAGCCGTTCATGTAGCGATAACCGATTTCACAAACGTTGATTTTATTGCGGATTTAACTCCAAGGGGAAATGCTACATCAATTGATTCCGAATCAGCGGAAACTACTGACTTAGCCAACATTACCCGTAATGCGGCC
>JACZXH010000019.1:0-440 GCA_022571715.1 Bacteroidota bacterium
TGGGTTGAAGGGCGTGACCTGGGCGGCTTTGTTGACGGTACGGAAAACCCGGCGGGTGAAGAGACGCGTCGCGAAGTGGCGGTTATCAAAGACGGCGTGGATGCGGGCGGCAGCTATGTGTTTGTCCAGCGTTGGGAACACAACCTGAAGCAGCTCAACCGGATGAGCGTTCACGATCAGGAGATGGTGATCGGGCGCACCAAAGAGGCCAACGAAGAGATCGACGGCGACGAACGTCCGGAAACCTCTCACCTCACCCGCGTTGATCTTAAAGAAGATGGCAAAGGGCTGAAGATTGTTCGCCAGAGCCTGCCGTACGGCACTGCCAGTGGCACTCACGGTCTGTACTTCTGCGCCTACTGCGCGCGTCTGCATAACATTGAGCAGCAACTGCTGAGCATGTTTGGCGATACCGATGGTAAGCGGGATGCGATGTTGCG
>JACZXH010000019.1:450-49907 GCA_022571715.1 Bacteroidota bacterium
TTGCGTTTCACCAAACCGGTAACCGGCGGCTATTATTTCGCACCGTCGCTGGACAAGTTGATGGCGCTGTAAGCGTTTCTGATTCATTGATTAAAGGCCAGGCAGTAACATTACTGACTGGCCTCAGATTGTTGACCAAGTGCGCGTTGTACACGCCGGATGCGGCGTGAACGCCTTATCCGGCCTACGAAATCGTGCTAATTCAATATATTGTGGGCTCCACGTAGGCCTGATAAGCGTAGCGCATCAGGCAGTTTTGCGTTTGTCAGCACTCTCAGACCAGCCAGTAACATTACTGACTGGCCTTTTTATTACTTCTGCTTTAACGCCGCATACACCTGATCAACTACCCAACCATAAGTTGCAATCGGCAACTGACCGCTTTCGAACATATTGGGATTCTTTTGCGGATCGGCAACCGGCGAATGTGGCTTGTTGCTTAACATCACAATCGTCATATGATTCACCGGATCGATAACGGTCACCGTTCCGGTCCAGCCAGTGTGACCGTAGGTTTGCGGGCTTGCCAGCGTGCCAAACGTCGGCGTCATGGTGGCATTACCATTCACGCGCCAGCCGAGGCCAAAAGTGGCATCTTCCTTAGAGCTGGTGGTGAACATCTTCACCGTTTCCGCATTGAACAGCTGCACATCACCATAGCCCCCGCCGTTCAGCATCGTTTGCATTAACACCGCAATATCGCCGGTATTGGAAAACAAACCTGCGTGCCCGGAAACGCCGCCCATCGAATAAAAGGCTTTTTCATCGTGCACCTGACCCCAGAGAGTGGAGGTGCGGATATTCGGGAAATGGATCACGCCATCGCGGGTATTGCCGTTCAATTCCGTGGCGGCAATTTGTTGCGGTTTAAAGCCTTTCAGCAGCGGGTTAAATACCGTATGTGGCAGGCCTAGCGGGCGTTAAATCGACTCTTCAACATAGCGGTCAAGCGGCTGACCGGTAACCGACTCGACGATAAATCCAAGCAGCATATAATCGACATCGCTGTAGATATGTTTGCTGCCGGGCTGATATTCCAGCGGCGTATCGCCTCCATAGTATCCGGGTATTGTGGAAAGCGATGGAAGCAAATCGACGGCAAAATTATCAATAATCACATTCCCCGTCTTGTTATTGATTGTATTTACGTTTCACGCCTGTGTGGTTGATGAGTTCAACGACATAAAATTTCGAAGTTTTGAAACCGAAAAATTCAGTGACCTGAGCCTGAGCACTGTTGAATCTCTTGAAACTCCGTTTCAGTCTTATTTTACATTTCCCGGAAGCCGGACAAAAGGCGACATTGACCTGGTGGACATTTCAAAAAAACTGGATGAGCTGTTTCCGGATGCTAACGTGCTGGATGTAGAAGAAGAAACAGAGCGTGGGCTTTCTGTCTGGGAAATCAAAATTAAAATGCCAGGCGGTGGGATCCTCAAACTTTATTTTGTTAAAGAACTCAACAAAATCATTAAAATAAAAGGTACCTCGGGGCCTTACGACTATGAAATAGATCCGGGCGGCAGTTTTATACCCTTTTCTGAAGCAAAGCAACTGGCTTTTCAGACTATAGGTGGGGGTGAAATTGAGAAATGGAGTCTGGAAATCGAAGAAAACAACGAATGGGAGTATGAAATCCATATTTTCCATGAAGGCGACCGGTTTGAAGTGGAAATCGAAGGATTTGAAAATGAGGTAATTGCTGTGAAAGAAAAGCATGAAACCGATGATCTGGAGAATGACGATGAACACGAAGCCACTCCACCCGATGTCGTGGCGGAATTTGCCCTTTCATTATTTCAGGGCGAAATCATTCATAGTGAAACAAAGCAGGAGGATGATTTTATTCGCTGGAAAATCTACATAGAATCAGCCTCCGGAGCGATCGTAAAATTTAAAATTGTGGAAAATCCATTGCAATTGATTGAGATGGAGGGTAAAAGAGGACCGTTTGACTATGATATCAATCCCGGTGACCCGTTTATTAGCCTTCAGGCTGCCATAGAAATTGCTCTCAGCGAAATCGGGGGTGAACTGACAGAGTGGGAGTTTGAAGCAAAACATGATGAAAACGAAGATCACGAAGGCAATCTGAACAGGCTTTGGTTCTATAAAATTAAAATTATTGCCGGCGACCAGGTACTCAAAGTCATTATCGATGCTGAAACCGGAGCTGTTCTGAACCTTGAAGGGGAAGAACATCATCAGGATACAGCTCCCGCTGCAGTTGCCGAGCTGGCGCTGTCATTATTCCAGGGTGAAATAATCCATAGTGAAAAACGTCAGGATGGTGATCGTCAGATATGGAAAATCTATATCCAATCGGAATCAGGTGCGATCGTGCAATTCAAAATCCTGGAAGATCCACTTGAACTTATCGAAATGGAAGGAGAGATAGGTCCGTTCGATTATGATATTGATCCGGGAGAAGCATTCATTTCCTTGCGCGAAGCACGTGCCATTGCCTTAACCCTGATAAATGGAGAACTGCTGGCCTGGGAGTTCGAGCCGGAACATTCCAATGGGCATGTTTTTATGGTTTATGAACTTAGATACATAATGGGCGATGAAAAATTCGAAATCTTAATACATGCCGAAACCGGCGAAATTCTGAATGATGTCGACCACGGTGATGTAAACGTTCCTGACGCCGTCGCCGATTTTGCCAGGTCTGTTTTCGATGGCGAGATTATACACAGCGAATTATTTTTTGAGGAGAATCATCGCATCTGGCATTTGTCATTGGCATCTGTTTCGGGTGCTATGGTCGAACTGACCATTCTGGAAGATCCGCTGAAACTTGTGGGTGCTACAGGATTCACTGAACCGTTTGATTATAATATAGAGCCAGGGGAGCCGTACATAACATTAAACGCCGCCATTGAAGCCGCACGTAACAAAACCGATGGTGAATTGATCATATGGACATTTTTACCTTTTCCTCAAGTTGGGCAGATATCATTCATTTATGCGCTTATATTTACTGCCGGCATAGAGGATATAGAAATTATTGTCAATGCAGAAACCGGTGAAATTATTGAAACAGATAGGTCAGATAGTGGGCATGCGGATCCACCTGATGAGGTAAAAGAGTTTTCGTTCTTGTTGTTTCCGGGTACTATCATACATAGTGCAAGACATCATGGGTTCGGGCAAACCATCTGGGAAATTTTTATTGAATCTGAATCAACATCCATACTTAAACTGTGGATTTTGGAAGACCCGTTATCGGTTGTAGAAATGATAGGAGAAAAGGGCCCGTTTGATTACAACGTGGAACCAGGAGATCCATACATTTCTCTTTCGGCTGCAAGAGAAATTGCCGGCGCTGAAGTGGACGGTGTACTGGTACGCTGGGCTTTTCATACATTTTTTAATGTAAACCAGTTGTTTCACGTATATCGCCTCGTATTTGAAACAAGTGAAAATCGGGTTGAATTGGTCATTCATGCAGAAACCGGTGAAATTCTGGCATTCGACGGGAATGGAAATCATATTCCTCCACCGGATATAATCAGGCAGTATGTTGCTTCAGTATTTCCGGGCGATATTATTTTTGTAGAAAAACATCACGACGGAGATAAGCATATATGGGAGATAGAGGTTGTGTCTGATGCGGGCGTTATAGTATCCTTTAAACTCTTTGAAGATCCGCTGGAAATAATTGAAATCCGGGGCAATTATGGCCCGTTTGAATACAATATTGAACCGGGTGATCCGTATATTACATTGGAAATAGCACGTGAAGTTGCTGGAAATGAAATTGATGGAGAACTGCTGGCATGGTCATTTATCCAGGAAGAAGCGAACGGACAAGTGATTCGGGTTTATGTGCTGATTATACTTTCCGGTGATAAGGAGATCGTGGTTACCATTCACGCAGAATCAGGTGAGATACTTGACATAAAAGATTAACCCGATTTCTAAAGGTATTCTAAGGCTTAGATTTAATTAAGTCGGCAAAAGTTAATCTGCCGACTTAATAATCGTTTACTATTACTGTAAATTCCGGTTTATGAGTCGGATAAACCTTTACTTTTTTTGGTGGTTTTTTTGCTCGACCCTGCAATTGAATCACGCATACCCGTATCGGCTTGTATGTTTTTCATTTTGTAATAATCGAAAATACCCAAATTGCCGCTTCGGAAAGCTTCTGCCATAGCCTTAGGTATTTCGGCTTCCGCAAGTATCACTATAGCCCTGGCTTCCTGCGATTTTGCTTTCATTTCCTGCTCTTCGGCAACTGCCATTGCACGTCGTTCTTCAGCTTTTGCTTGTGCAACTTTCAGGTCAGCCATGGCCTGGTCGGTCTGTAACTGTGCGCCGATATTGACTCCCACATCTACATCGGCAATATCAATAGACAGGATTTCGAACGCCGTACCGGCGTCAAGTCCTCTGCTTAGAACTAGCTGAGAAATTTTGTCCGGATTTTCCAACACCTCTTTATGTGACTTTGCCGATCCTATGGATGTAACAATACCTTCACCAACACGTGCCAGAATAGTATCTTCACCGGCACCACCAACCAATTGTGAAATATTTGCTCGTACCGTAACCCTTGCTACAGCAATCAACTGGATACCGTCAGAAGCTACGGCCGCTACTTTGGGAGTGGTGATTACCTTGGGGTTTACCGACATCTGTACTGCTTCAAATACTTCACGGCCCGCAAGATCAATAGCGGCAGCCTGTTTAAATTTCAATTCAATATTTGCCTTGTCTGCCGAAATCAATGCCCGTATAACAACTGGAACGTTTCCACCTGCCAGATAGTGTGTTTCAAGGTCAGTAGTAGTCACATCAATCCCTGCTTTTATGCCTGTAATAAGTGAATTCACTATAATCCCGGGTGGCACTTTCCTGATCCGCATAGCAACCAGTTCGAATAACCCGACTTTCACTCCGGAGAAAACGGCAGTGATCCACAGATTAAGAGGTACAAAATAAAGAAATACAAAAAATAGTATTATCCCACCGAAAACGATAAGAAGTAAGGGTAACTGGCTCATTTTATTGTTGGTTTAAGTTTAAAATATTTTTATTCATGTTTAATAATTCTATTTATTTTCATAAGGTTCAATATAAACTTTCTTATTATCAATCTTTACGATTTGAATCTTTTGGCCTGTTTTTACATAGCTGCCATGTGAGCTTACTTCTACCACTTTCTCCCCGAACTCGGCATTACCCATCGGCCGCAGGGCACTTATAGCCTGCCCTACCTGCCCTACTTCCAGGTTTAGGGGGAAAGCCTCATTCACTTTACTGTCGATTGTCCGTTTAAGGCTAAATTTCTCCCATGCTTTGCTGCGTAACCCATACGCAAGTATACCAAACCCCGATACACTGGAAACAATCATTACAACCCAGCCTACATTCGGGCCAAAAAACTGGAAGCTCAGGAAGACTCCTACCACCAGGCAAGCCAGGCCTCCAATGCCCACAATGGTAGTGCCGGGCACAAATATAAGCTCGATCATGATCAGAAGAAGTCCGATTGTAATGAGTAATAATACCGATAACCAGTCAACCATAACCTGTTTGAATAAATGGAATTTTTTTCTTAGCTAAACTACAAAAATTTTATTGCTGATCATGCTAATTAATAGGCTTTTGCAAACACCACCCTGTGATCTGATGGTTTCCCGGAATAGATACATTTTCCTTTTTCTTTTTCGGGCTGCAAGGGTATAAGCCGTATAGTGGCCATAGTTTCTGATTTGATTTTCTCTTCAGTTTCTTTGGTGCCATCCCAGTGCGCAAGTATAAATCCCCCTTTTTCAATAAGTATTTCTTTAAATTCATCATACGTATCAGCCTTCCTTGTATTTTCTTCTCTGAATTTTAACGCCTTACGGTAAATATTCTCTTGTATATCTGTCAAAAGGTTTTGTATGTACGATACCACATTTTCTAATGAGATCACACTTTTTTCAAGTGTATCACGCCTTGCCAATTCCACTGTACCTGATTCCAGGTCACGCGGCCCTATAGCCAGCCTCACAGGAACACCCTTTAGTTCATACTCGGCAAATTTCCAACCTGGTTTATATGTATCGCGGTCATCAAATTTCACAGAAATATCATTATCCTGAAGCTGATTTTTAATTTGTTCCGCTACTTTTCTGATATCATCGAGTTCCTCTGTATTTTTAAAAATAGGCACAATTACTACCTGTATTGGTGCCAGTTTAGGTGGTAGAATAAGCCCTTTATCATCAGAATGTGTCATTATCAACGCACCCACCAATCGGGTACTTGTACCCCAGGAAGTGCCCCAGACATAATCAAGCTTTCCGTCTTTGGTTGCAAATTGTACATCAAATGCCCTGGCAAAATTCTGGCCCAGAAAATGCGAAGTACCCGATTGCAGGGCTTTCCCATCCTGCATAAGGGCTTCGATACTATATGTGTCCACTGCCCCAGCAAATCGTTCTGTTTCGGTTTTTACTCCTTTTAATACCGGCATCGCCATAAATTTCTCTGCAAAGGTTGTATACACATCAAGCATTTTTAAAGTCTCATCTACCGCTTCCTCTTTAGTTGCATGCGCCGTGTGGCCTTCCTGCCAGAGAAACTCCGTGGTTCTTAAAAACAATCGTGTGCGCATCTCCCACCTGACAATATTTACCCATTGATTAAGCAGCAAGGGAAGGTCGCGATATGATTGTATCCATTTTTTGTATGCGCTCCATATTACCGTTTCCGAGGTAGGCCTGATGATCAGTTCTTCTTCAAGTTTTGCTTCAGGGTCCACAATTAACCCACTGCCGTCATCAGCATTTTTCAACCTGTAATGCGTTACGATCGCACATTCCTTTGCAAAGCCCTCCACGTGTGCAGCTTCTTTACTCATATATGATTTTGGAATAAAAAGAGGGAAATAAACATTTTCATGGCCTGTGTCCTTAAACATTTTATCAATGGCTGCCTGCATTTTTTCCCAAATCGCAAATCCATAGGGTTTTATGATCATACATCCACGTACCGGAGAGTTTTCTGCCAGATCAGCTTTTTTAACTATATCATTATACCATGCAGCATAATTTTCACTTTTTTTGGTAATTCCTTTAGCCATTTGACCTTTTTGGTATAAATTTTGTTACACAATAAATACAAGATGAAAAATAAGTTCGCAAATATAGAAATTCTGAGCCCTTTTAACTCGGTTATGTACTTTAAAAAGGTATTATTTATTAAGTTTGTAATGATTCACAATTGTATTCTAAAAAGATGAAAAATTTATTCCTCACATTATCATCCTTGTTAATCACTTCATTGATTCTTTATTCGTGCAGCAAATCCAACCTTGCACAGCAGAATGAGTACGATGATATGTATTTCAGCGCGAGTGACCGGGCTAAACTTGAAGCATCTACGAAAGAATTCTATTCTGAGAACTTTGCGGAAGACTATAAACAACCTCTTGAAGAAGATCAAATGGATGAATTCGCTGATGTAAACTATTCTTCAAGAACTGTGAACCCTGAATATATTGCAAAATATACCAGTGAAATACTTTCTGAAGAGGAAACATCGTCAGAAGAGGAATATTACATTGAAGGTTATGATAATAACAATGAATTAGCAGATGAAGACCTTAAATATGTAACCACCAGTAATGCTAATGCAGATTATAATTGGCGTAGAGCTCCCGGATATGGATTTTATCCTTCGCTAAATTACGGTTACGGCTATAGTCCGTTCTGCCCTTCACCTTTTTATGGTGGAAGCGGATTCAGGTTAAGTGTTTCTTATGGTTTCGGATATCCATATTCATCTTTCTACTCACCTTATCCTTCATTTTACAATCCGTATTCGTCATTCTATTATCCGTACCGCTACAATAGTTTTTATAGATACAACGGATTCTATAACTACTATGATCCTTTTTACTGGGATCGCTGGCGATACGGCTCTGCGTATGCATACGGCTATGTACAAGGTTATAATACGGGTAGCAGTGTTTACAGTGGAAGTTACGGTTCTTATAATACCCGTATTATATCCGTACGAAATGTTACACGCACGCCCCGTACCACACGTGGTACATCCAATTATTCTAGAAATAATAATGATTACAGGTCAGGTAATGATGACAGCAGGGTATATATTGACAGAGGAAGCGTTGCTGTGAATAATGGAAGAACAAGCACCGGTGACAGAAACAACTATTATAGAAGAACACGGACGAGAAGCACTGATGATGCCAACACCAGAACTTATCAGCAGAGAACCAGGTCCTACAATGATTCAAAAAACTACAACCAAACGAGTAAGTCCGGTAGTTCCACTTCCAGGTATTCGCGCTCTTCGACAGCAACCAGCCGAAGCTATTCGAACTCAACAGGCAGAAGTTCGCGAAGTTTCAGATTTGGATCAAATATGAACAGATCTTCAGGTACTCACCGAGGCTCCAATGTCAGGTCTTCAACCTCATACAGATCAAGTTCGACTCCTACCCGCACAAGGAGTTACAGTTCCGGATCATCCGGTTCATCGCGTAGTATTTCTTCCGGTACAAGAAGCACAGGTACCCGCAGTTCAAGCACCGGAAAAAAGAAGCAATAGTTTATAGATTTTCAGAGAAAAAAGTAAATTTTATTTAATGTGAAAAAGACGCTTATACTTATAAGCATGACAGTGGTTTGTCTGATTCAATCAGCCGTTGCGCAGGACAATATTCAGCCTTTTGGCTTTTATCTCGATGCACTGAGGTTTGCCCAAACCCAGCAAGGAGGATCGGCCAGGCTTCAAGCTATAGGGGGAGCTCAAGTGGGGCTTGGAGGAGATCTAAGCTCTGCGCTGTCGAACCCGGCAGGGCTCGGATTATACAACAGATCCGAAGTCAGTATCACCCCGGCATTACGCTTTATGAACTCGCAGTCAACTTATCTTGATAATATAACTGATGATTCAAAAACAAATTTCAATATCGCACATGCAGGCATCGCCATGTATAGCGAACCTGAATCTTCAGGAGGTAGTTTTAAAGGCGGCACGTTTGCCATAACCTTTACAAAGATCAACGATTTCAATAACAACTATTATATACGGGGTACGAATGCTAATACCTCCATGATCGACGCCTTCATCGGGCAAGCCAGTGGGGCTACTACCAATCAGTTTGGAGGTAATGATGTGCTAAGCCTGGCCTATTTCAATTTCCTGATCGGTCCTGAAAGTATTCTGACACCCCCGGGCTCTGATGATGTATATTTTACTGACGTTACCGGCATTCCGTTCCAGGAGGAACTAATCATGACTCGCGGCAAACAAAACCAGTGGAGTATTTCTTATGGCGCTAATTTCAACGATAAATTCTATATTGGCGGAGGTATCGGAATTTTAACCCTGGATTACCGGTCTGTACGGATTTACAGCGAGTCATTCGATGTGGATCCGTTGAACGGATTTACCCTTGCTGAAAATCTTGCTATCAATGGTACGGGGATTAATGCCACCCTTGGTATTATCGTTCGGCCAATTTCTTCATTGAGGATAGGAGCTTCGTTTGTGTCACCCTCGGCGTACAGTCTTGAAGACACCTACGATGCTACCATGACCTCCAACTGGAATGACTATTTATATGAAGATGCCATTGATGGCGATATAGTACTCAATACAGAATATGCCGAAACAGATATCCTTTTGTCGAAATACAATCTTACTACACCTCTGAAACTCAGTGGAGGAGCGGCATTTTTCTTTGGTATAAACGGGTTTATTAGTATAGATATGGATTATATTGATTACACACATACCAAACTCAGCACGGACGAATTCGTGGCACGTGATGACAATTCTGCTATTGATAACCTGGCCAACAGTGCAGCAATCAATTACCGGATTGGAGGCGAGTACCGCTTCAATACCTACCATTTACGTGCAGGATACGCCTACTTTGATACATCACTCGATTCCAGAGATGTATTTTACGCGAGTAGTCAGTTGTTTTCTGCAGGTGCAGGGATGCGGTTTCAGAATATCTACTTTGATATGGGTATAGTACATACCATCTCTGATTCCCAATACGCGCCTTATTTTATCCAGAATGCAGAAATTCCCGTTGCAGACATCTCGGCTGACAATACAAGGGTAATATTCACTGTTGGATATAAGTACTGATTCACTCTTATTCTTCCAATTTTTGAACTTGTGTATCTATTCATAAAAAATTTCACCACAATCAAAGAGTTATGGGGGCTCCGCGTAGAAGAAAATCGAGCTGACACTTACTAAGTGATACGCTCCTTATTTTTGCCCGAGCGCCGTTTTCAGGTCTTTTAACGTAAGCGCGTCCGATTCACAGATTACATCGGCCTTTTCATAATACCTGCATCTTGTATGAAGCAATTCGCTGACTTTATCATAAAGCACACCCTCACCTTGCAACATGGGCCTGGTTGAATCATTTTTACCGAGCCTTAATGTGAGCTCCTTTTTACTGATTTTAAGGTATATGGTCATTCCTAACTCATTCATAAAACTCATGTTTTCGAAAAAACAAGGCGTACCTCCTCCGGTTGCCATCACAAAATTATCTTCAGCCAAGCCTTTTTTCTTCAATATCTTCGACTCGGTATTCCTGAAATAATCCTCACCATGCAGTTTAAAAATCCTGGGGATAGTCAACTGTTGATTTTTTTCAATGACTTCATCCAGGTCAATAAAAGAAAACTTTAAACTATCTGCAAGGTTTTTCCCAAGGCTTGTTTTGCCGCTGCCGGGCATGCCAATAAGAAAAATTTTCATTTTCTTAATCAAAAAGTTTTTTTACTTCTTCCGGATCAGGAATATCGTTGTAATGCCATTTTCCTTTCACTATGCCTTCTTCGAGAACCATAACCCCCGGATTAGACCGGATCATGGCTTTTATAACAGTGGCATCCGACAAGAAGTATGGAATTGCAAGCTGGTATTCATGCCTGAATGTTTCAATCACCGATGGATTAGAAGAAGTGATCACCATCGGGCTCACAAACCCTTCCAGTTCTTTTATAAGCGAGCTAATTTTGTCCATCGACTTCGTATTGGCTACAGCAGCATCTAAGGTTATAAAAAATAGCTTTCTGCCCTTGAAAGACTCTGCCGTATAATCCCCTATGTCGGGATTCCACAAATTATAATCCGTGATTTTAGGGGTAGATTCCTTGGAATTTATGATCTCATAACTAACGTATATATATCCAAAGCTTTCCGGGAGGTACTGCTTGCTTTTTATTTTCTTCCCGTCTTTGATAAACGTATATTCTCCAACCGGTAGTTCTCTTGGAAGCATATTAGCAGGAATGCTGTCGCCTACTTTGTACGGCCTGAAATCAATATATGGTAAATGCTCCACGGCAAAAATACCCAGCACAAGGCAAACAACCGTCACGGATCCCGTAATAATATTTCCTGTTTTGACATTTGTAATTGGCAAAAATTTATTACGGTACCAGAACAGGTGAAATATTAATATTATGAGCACTACATCTTTTGAAAAAGACTGCCAGGGAGTAAGTGGGATGGCATCACCAAAACAACCGCAGTCCGTAACCTTGTTGAAATAGGCTGAGTAAAAGGTTAGAAATGTAAAGAAAATAATCAGTATTAATAAAATTTTAGTGGTGAGTCTCATACGATAGTTTATTAGCACTGCAACACCCAGAACTACTTCAAGAATTAACAGGAACATGCCGATTTCAAGCGCATAAGGAATCAAATAATGAAAAAAATCAGCGAAATCATTGGCAAAAACTTCGAAATATTCTTCCATCTTAATTTCTGTTCCGACGGGGTCATTGAGTTTGATCAACCCCGAAAAAATGAACAATCCGCCAGTCAAAAATCTAATAACATTATCCAGTAAATTCTTAAAATTCATCGTTCAATTTTATAAGTGAAAAAACTGCATAATTAATCATATCCTGGTAGTTGGCTTTAACACCTTCCGAAACTAGTGTTTTGCCAGCATTATCTTCAATTTGCTTTACCCGCAATAGTTTCATTAAAATGATATCGGTGATCGAAGCTAACCTCATTTCTCTCCACGCCTCATTATAATCATGATTCTTGGCATTGAGCAGCGTCAAGGTATCTTCAACGCAATTATCATACATAGGTTCAAGATCTTCGAAAGTAAGCTCCATACGCTTATCGCCAGCCAGTTCGATCTGCATTATGGCAATAATACAGTAATTGATAATTCCCTGAAACTCCCCTCTGATATCGTCATCCACTTTTTGAATCCCTTTTTCCTCTATGCTCCTAATCCGTTGAGCCTTTATGAATATCTGATCCGTAATTGAAGGAAGTCGCAAAATTCTCCAGGCAGTGCCATAGTCTCGCGTCTTTTTTTCAAAGAGTTCTTTACACTCCTGAATAATTATTCTGTATTCTTTTGCGGTTTTACCGTCCAATTCCTTTCTTAATATTTAAATTTGAATTGTTTTTTGCTTCAATTTCAACCGGTGAAAGATATAGTATTTTCAACTAAAAACACACTCAACATAAAAGGAAAAATCATTGATCTTTCCACCCCAAAAGTAATGGGTATTATCAATGTTACACCTGACTCGTTCTATCCTGGCAGCCGGACAGTGGACGAAAAGGCCGTATTGGAAAAAGCAGAAAAAATGCTTGAAGCTGAAGCCACATTTCTGGATATTGGCGGATATTCATCACGACCTGGATCGCACGACATTCCTGCGGAGGAAGAAATTCGGAGGATAACCCGTGCTATCAGGACAATCATGCAACATTTTCCGGATGCCATCATTTCTATCGATAGTTTCAGAACATCAGTGGTTAAAAGTGCATTTGATGAAGGCGCTGTGATGATCAATGATATTTCAGGAGGAGTGCTTGACACCGAAATGTTTCAGACTGTTGCTGCTTTGCGTGCGCCATATATTTTAATGCACATGAAAGGTACTCCCCAGACAATGCAACTTCTTGCGAATTATGAAGATGTGGTACTTGAGGTCATGGATTACTTTCAAAAGCGTGTTATTGAGTTACAAAACTTTGGTGTATTTGATATTATACTAGATCCCGGATTCGGTTTCTCAAAAACAGTTGATCAAAATTATGTTTTACTAAAAAATTTGGGTTATTTTAATGCACTTGAATTTCCTATACTTGTAGGGCTTTCACGAAAAACGATGATTTCTAAAACACTTAGGGGCCGGCCGGAGGATACCCTGAATGGTACCACAGTATTAAATACAATTGCTTTAATGCATGGGGCAAAAATTCTGAGAGTGCATGATGTGAAGGAAGCGGTGGAAGCCGTTTCATTGTTTGAGGCTTGTAATTTGTAAAATTATTTTCAGTTGATTTTTTTATTTAAAATAGGGTTTCTTGAAGTAAGCTGGATTGATATTCTTGATATCGTGCTGGTGGCCGGTTTGCTTTACAACGTCTATAAACTGATGCGGGGAAGTGTGGCAATCAAAATCTTTCTTGGATTTTTATCGCTATACTTGATCTACCTGATGGTGCGGGCTGCTCAGATGGAACTGTTGAGTTCTATCCTGGGCCAGTTTATGGGAGTGGGTGTGCTAGCAATGATTATATTATTTACACCGGAGCTCAGGAAATTTTTATTGATGATCGGGAAATCCGCTCCTACCAGTTTTGACAATCTGTTTAAAAGCATCTTTTACAGAAAAACCGACCGCGATTCGATTTACAATGTTTCGGCCATTATTGAAGCATGTAAAACCCTTGGAGGCACTAATACCGGTGCATTACTGGTGATTTCTAAATCATCTGAATTGCGCTTTTATGCAGAATCCGGTGATAACATTGACGCTGATTTATCTAAAAGGCTTTTGATTTCAATATTTAATAAATACAGCCCACTGCACGATGGGGCAGTGATTATTTACAAGGGCAGGATCAAAGCCGCCAGATCCGTACTGCCAGTATCCGAAAGCGATGCACTACCTCCTAACCTTGGATTGAGGCACCGTGCTGCAGTAGGCATGACCGAAATCACGGACACTCTGGTGGTGGTGGTTTCAGAAGAAACGGGCCAGATATCAACGGCAAAAAACGGTTTTTTAGCTCAAAACTTATCTGTAAAAGAACTCCGTTTTACCATAAACAACTATCTATTTGAAGATGGCGGCGCAACGGAAGAATCTCGAATCGAGCAGCTTGCAAAAAGTCAGAAAATTGACGCGCCGGATCCGTTACTTAAAGAAACCACCAGTTAATTCCCCTACTGGTTTTATATCATAATTTACGGATGACCCAAATACCTTTTCATCTGATATCAGGAACAGCTGGTGACGTGTCATATGCGTGATGTTTCCATTAAATCACCGTTATTTTTGTTCTTGCCAAGGTAAACGGTATGTCCTTAACATGATGTCGAATACAAGGTTTGGGCAAGATAAATCATGCCTGACAAGGCATAAATGTACATGTACTTATTTCAATACCGCCAGTTCCCTACCAACCTCCGTAAATGCACGAATCGCTTTATCAATGTGTTCTTGCTCGTGCGCAGCCGAAATCTGTACCCTGATCCGTGCCTGACCTTTCGGAACTACCGGAAAATAAAAACCAATCACGTAAATTCCCTTCTGTAAAAGTTTTTCCGCAAATCGTTGTGAGAGCACCGCATCATATAGCATGATTGGTGTGATCGGGTGCGGCCCGGGAGTGATATCAAACCCTGCTTCGGTCATTTTTTCTCTGAAATATGCGGTATTGGCCATCAGTCTATCTCTCAGCTCCGTAGTTTTCTCCAGCAAATCAATCACCTTGATCGAAGCACCTGCTATGGAGGGCGACAACGTATTGGAGAACAAGTAAGGCCTCGATCTTTGACGTAGCATGTCAATTATCTCTTTCTTACCGCTTGTAAATCCACCTGATGCCCCACCCAGAGCTTTCCCGAGAGTTCCAGTAATTATATCCACACGGTCCATAACTCCCCTGTATTCATGTACTCCCCTGCCGGTTTTGCCAATAAACCCAGTCGCATGACACTCATCTGACATTACAACTGCCTGGTATGTGTCGGCCAGGTCGCAAATTTTATCCAGTTGTGCGATGGTTCCATCCATTGAAAATACACCATCTGTAACGATAATTTTTTGCTCGGAACCGGCTTTGGCTGCCTCCTCAAGTTTAGCTTCCAGATCGACCATATCGTTATGAGCATACCGATAACGCATTGCTTTACACAACCGTACTCCATCAATAATTGATGCATGATTGAGCGTATCGGATATAATGGCATCTTCAGGTCCAAAAAGGGGCTCAAAAACCCCTCCATTCGCATCAAATGCCGCAGCATACAAAATGGTATCTTCCATACCAAGAAACTTTGATATTCTTTCTTCCAGTGTTTTATGTATCGTTTGGGTCCCGCATATAAACCTTACCGAGGACATTCCATATCCATATTCATCGATCGCTTGTTTAGCAGCTTCAATCACACTGGGGTGAGATGATAGCCCCAGATAGTTGTTCGCACAAAAATTGATCACTTCTTTTCCATCCTCGGTTTTGATCACTGCACCTTGAGGTGTGGTGATCACCCTCTCGTTTTTAAATAATCCGGCTTCCTCAATGGATTTTAATTCGTTTTCTAACTTGGTTTTTAGGGTGTTGTACATCGAAGTCTTTCTCTAAAATTATTTTACTTAAAATACACCTACAAATATATAAAACGGCGTTGGGGAATGGTTAAAAGTCAAGGTATTCTGTACATAAATTTTTAATTTCGCATTAACAAAATAATGAAAAATTATGGGTAAAATCCTCGTTATTGGAGCTTCCGGTCAATTAGGATCTGAATTGGTAGGCGGACTGTGTAACTTCTACGGAAAGGATAATGTAATTGCATCTGATATCCATGAAAGCGGTGACTTTGACTGTGCTTATGAACTCGTGAATGCATTAGATCCTGTAAGACTTGAAAATGTTATTAAGGAGTATGACATTGATGAAGTGTATCATCTCGCTGCAATTCTTTCTGCCAAAGCAGAATCCAATCCTTTAGCCTCTTGGGACCTCAATATGGACAGCTTGTTAATTGTGTTAGAAATGGGGAGACGTAAAATCGTCAAAAAAATATACTGGCCTAGTTCCATTGCTGTTTTTGGCCCTTCCACTCCACGAATCAGCACTCCTCAATATACAGTGATGGATCCAAATACAGTTTATGGCATAAGCAAACTGGCAGGAGAGCGATGGTGCGAATATTATAATCAAAAACATGGTGTTGATGTGCGTAGTCTTCGATACCCAGGATTAATCGGGTATAAACATGCACCTGGAGGCGGTACTACTGATTATGCGGTGGATATTTATTTTCATGCGGTTAAAGGTAAACCGTTTGAGTGTTTCTTATCTCCCGAAACGGAACTACCCATGATGTACATGGATGACGCAGTAAAAGCAACCATTGATGTAATGCAAGCAATGGCAGATCAAGTGAAAATCCGGTCAAGTTATAACCTATCGGCATTTAGCGTAACCCCGGAATCAATGTGTGATTCGATTAAAAAAATGGAACCTGATTTCTCAATTTCCTACAAGCCTGATTTCAGGCAGAAAATTGCAGATTCCTGGCCAGTTAGTATTGACGACAGACAGGCAAGAAAAGATTGGGGCTGGAAACCTAGATTTGATCTTGAAAAAATGACCGGGGCGATGCTTGATTCGCTTCATGCTAAACTGAATACATCCGACTAGGTATTCTGACAGTTATTATTTTATTATAATTTTATTTTTTATTACCTGATATCCGGTAATGAACTCTACAATATATAGACCTGGAGATAAATCAGCAGGTAATTCAAATGTTTGTGCAGGAAATGATTGAAGGGCGATTAAATACATTACTCCCTGCAGATTTATTATTCTGATTTGTGCTTTCTTAAAAGAGAAATTTGTTCGGACAGTAATCGAATGATCTGTTACGGGATTAGGATAAATAAGGATCTTGTCAGCATACGTCCTTTCAAAATTTACGCCTATAATTGGATGGTACTCGAACGTTCCGTCATAATCTATGGCCTTAATCCGGTAGTAATTGATACCTGCCAGAGGAGCCTCATCTGTAAATTTATACTCCTGAATTTTTTCAAGACCTCCGCTGCCCTCAATATCAGTTATGGGATAAAATTCATGTCCATCAGAAGATCGCTCAATTGTGAAGAAGTGAAAATTATCCTCGGAAGAAGTTGCCCAGTTTAACAGAATAGTCTGATTACGCACATTTCCTGTAAAATAAATCAGCTCAATAGGCAGTGTTCCTCCAAGGTCATCAATTACCTGTGGCCCGCTTATGGTTTCCGGAGGAGTCGCTGTGTATGCGGGGTTTCCATTTACGCCGATTACATAATTTCCGCAAATGTAGAGACGGGTCTGCCCAGGAGGACCCGTCGGTACTATTAATGAACCTCCATTATCAATTATCAACGTATAACCACATGGGTCCGCTCCTGAGAGTTCCAGGCGCTTTGACAAGGTTAGGGTCCACTTTGTATAGTTAAGCTCGTACTCCACGTAGCAGCAGGATTCACATTGATATCCAGCGATATGCCGTTGGGAATTATTACGCTACCAAGGCCATCATCTGTAATTTCAGAGGGGTTGTTTGGCCCTCCCGTACACGACCAGTCGCTGTTATTTAAAGTGGTCAAAGCACCTGAATTCAATAATGTACATGTTTCCTGTGCATACAACCAACACGATAAAAACATAAGAAATAAAAAAGGTAGAGCTCGTGTTTTCATAAGAAAAATGATTTATAAATACCTTTAAGGACATTAATAATCTAAATTCTCACTTAAAATACTAATTTAAACTGAATTAAAACCAATTGTGATATTTAGAAATGGTTATTTACCAAACATATTTCATTGAATACTTCTTCCTGCTATATTTGAACCGCTAACATTACCTACTTATGTCTGATTTCAAAAACCTAATACTGTCCTTAGAGGAGGGTATACTGACAATCACAATCAGCAGACCTGAAAGTCTTAATGCGCTAAATACTGAAACAATAAATGAGATTCATTTGGCTTTTCAGGAAGCCCTCGATGAAGAAGCTGTAAAAGGGATCATTGTTACAGGTGCAGGCGATAAGGCTTTTGTAGCTGGTGCAGATATAAATGAAATAGCGGAACTCAATGAGTTAAACGGCAGGAAGTTTTCTGAGAATGGCCAGGAAGTTTTCAACACCATTGAGAACTGTGAAAAACCTGTGATCGCCGCGGTCAATGGATTTGCTTTAGGTGGCGGTTGCGAGCTTGCAATGGCATGCCATATTCGTATTGCCTCTGAGAATGCCCAGTTCGGACAACCCGAAGTAAATCTGGGTATCATACCTGGATATGGCGGAACGCAACGGTTGACACGACTGGCAGGTAAAGGGAAAGCGCTGGAACTGATGATGACCGGCAAAATGATAAGTGCAGAAGATGCCCGAGAACTGGGGTTAGTTAATCAAGTTGTTTCGCAGGAAATACTCATTGAATTCAGCAGGAACCTGATGAAAAAAATACTGGAACAATCTCCTATAGCCGTTGCTCAAATCATTGCTTGTGTAAACGCTGCATTCAGTAGTGAAGAAAACGGTTATCAGACCGAAGCCAACAGCTTCTCAAATTGCTGCAGGACCGACGATTTTAAAGAAGGTACCGCCGCATTTATTGAGAAAAGAAAGCCGGAGTTTAAGGGTAGTTGATCCGTACTTCCTGAACGGAATATGAATCACCTAAAAAGCCTTGCAAGTCAAACGGCCGTTTACGGTATCAGCAGCGTTCTGGCCAGGTTGCTGAATTATCTTCTTGTACCGTTACATACCCTTCTGTTCTCCAAAGGTGAGTTCGGGCCTGTGCCATATTTTTATGCACTGGGAGCTTTTCTTCTTATTATTTATACTCATGGAATGGAAACCACGTTTTTCAGGTTTTCCACCAAAACCAAGGATCCGAAAAGTTATGATTATGCGATTACCTCTGTGATCATAGTAAGTCTGATCATATCGGCAATATTGCTATCATCAGCCAGTTCACTGGCCACCCTGGCAGGTTACCCTGGCCAGGGATGGCTATTACAATGGCTTGTTATTATCATTTTTATCGATGCTATAACAGCCATCCCGTTTGCAAAAATGCGACTTGAAAACAACGCCCGGAAATTTGCCGTTACCAAAGTGGCTATCATTATAATTAACATCAGCCTGCAGCTACTGTTTCTGGTAGTGGCACCGGCCCTTATAAATTCCGGACAATCCGGACAATTCATACAACTTATTTCTTCTCTCTATAATCCTGAATTGGGTATCGGATATATATTTCTTGCAAATCTTATCGCCAATGTATTTCTTTTGTTCTTTATCTGGCCTTATTTCAGAAATTTCACCTTCCGATTAAATGCGGCAACTCTGAAGCCAATGTTGTTTTATGCGCTACCCCTTCTGTTGATGGGACTGGCCGGAACCATTAGTGATCAACTCGACAAAATACTGGTGAGAAATTATATAAGCGATGAAGCTTTGGGAGTTTATGCCCAAACCTTTAAGCTTGCGGTTTTTATCATACTTGCCATACAGGCGTTTCGTTACGCAGGCGAACCGTTTTTCTTTTCTCGTGCAAAAGACAAGAATGCCCCCAGACTGTTTGCGGATGTGCTCTACTACTTCGTGATATTTGAACTTATCATTTATATTGTGGTCAGCTTCAATATTGACCTGATAGGAACAGTAATGCTAAAGAGGGAAGAGTACCGTGTTGCATTATATCTTGTTCCGGTTATTATGCTAGGAAAATTATTTTATGGCATCTATCTGAATATCTCTATCTGGTTTAAGCTAAAAGACAAGACCATTTACGGTTTATATTTTACGTTACTGGGAGCCGTAATCACCATCGCTGGGAATATGCTTCTTATTCCAGTTCTAGGTTATGATGGTTCTGCCATCACCGTAATTCTTGTATATGTATCCATGACGGTAGCCTGCTATTTATCAGGTCGAAAACATTTTCCGGTACCATATAAAATCGGCCCAATGGCTATTCATATCCTTGTGGGTATTATACTTGTTGCCTTATCCTTTGTCATACAACTAGATAATACAATGGCAGACAGTATGTTAAATATTGGAGCTACAGTAGGATATATTGCGATTATCTGGCTAATCGAAAAAAAGAATTTGACAATAAAAAGCTATTAAATTTATTTACTTTTACACGTTGAACTTATCCCTTAAATGCAAATAAAAATTAATTCAAAATCAAAACATCAATTACCTGCATACCATGCAAGTGGCTCTGCAGGGATGGATCTAAGGGCTAACATAGATGCGCCAGTAAGACTTTTACCCCTTGGTCGTTCCTTGATACCTACTGGGATGTATATTGAATTACCGGAAGGATTTGAAGCCCAGGTACGACCCAGGAGTGGTTTGGCAATCAAAAAGGGATTAACCGTGCTCAACAGTCCCGGAACCATAGATTCTGATTATCGCGGAGAAATTGGCGTGATGCTTGTTAATCTTTCGCAGGAAGAAGTTGTTGTTGAAGATGGAGAAAGGATTGCACAACTTGTTATTTCAAAACATGAAAAAGCAGAATGGATAACAGTCGATACACTTAATATAACAGCAAGAGGTGATGGAGGGTACGGCAGTACGGGATCCGGTTAATTTATTTTATTTAAGAACCCAAATATATTTTATTTTATGAATGTTATTATTCCCATGGCAGGCATTGGAAAACGTATGCGGCCACATACACTTACTGTTCCTAAACCTCTGCTCCCTATAGCCGGCAAACCTATCGTTCAAAGTCTGGTAGAAGACATTGCTGTAATATTGGATGAGAAAATTGATAATGTGGGTTTTGTGGTAAGTCCGAATTTTGGCAAAGAAGTTGAAGATAAATTGTATGATATTGCAGTAGGTGTGGGGGCTAAAGCGAAGATCTACTACCAAGAGGAAGCTCGTGGTACTGCGCATGCCATTATCTGTGCAGCTGATTTACTGATTGATCATGTGGTAATTGCCTTTGCCGATACCCTTTTCAGAGCACATTTTAGTCTTGACTCTGACAAAGACGGAATAATCTGGGTTAAAAAGGTAAAGGATCCAACTGGATTCGGAGTTGTAAAGGTAAATAAAGAAGGAATAATCACCGAATTTGTGGAAAAACCGGAATCTTTTGTATCAGACCTGGCAATCATTGGTATTTATTATTTCAAAAATGGAGACATACTGCGGGACGAGATCAATTATGTGATAGACAATGACATCAAAGACAAAGGCGAATATCAGCTTACGAGCGCACTCGAAAACATGAAGTCGAAGGGAGTAAAATTTTCACCAGGACAGGTTGATGACTGGCTGGATTGCGGAAATAAAGATGTAACCGTAAATACGAACAAGCAATATTTGGAATTCGTACGTGATGAGAAACTTATTGCTGATTCTGCTGTGATTGAAAATTCAGCACTCATACAACCTGTATTTATTGGGGAAAACGTGAAAATAATGAATTCGGTTGTCGGACCTCATGTTTCGCTAGGTGAAGGATCAAAAATCGTAGATTCCAGGATCAAAAACTGTATAATTCAAACCCACACTAACGTAAAAGGGGCTAATCTCGAAAACTCTATGTTGGGTAATTTCGTTAATTTTGAAGAATCTCCTGAGGATTTAAGCCTGGGAGATTATTCTTCAAAAAAGCGATTCAGATAAAAATGAGCGATACTGCCACTATATTAAAAATTATGCTGCTGACTCTGCTTTTGATAGCTGGATTTGCAGACACGTCGTTTGCTCAAAAGAATAAGAAAAAGAACAAAAAATACGAAATCGACGAAAGTGACAGACGTGCAGCGGAATTCTACTTTATCGAGGGCGAAAAATTTTTTATTCTTGAAGATTACGCCAAGGCATTGAGTACTTTCCAGAAATGCCTTGGAATAACACCGGAAAATTCGGCTGCTTATTACAAGATTGCAGAGATCATGTATAGAAATGAGCAGTATCCTGGAGCAGAACAGAATGTCAACAAAGCCATTTTATATGACAATACTAATAAGTACTATTATTTGCTTGCAGCTGATATAGCTACTGCTTACGGCGATTTTGACAAGGCCACGCAGTACTATGAAGAAATGCTTTCCACCATATCTGAAACGGAGATTTATTATACCGAACTTGCAGGTATGTATTTATTTCAGAATAAACTGAATGAGGCTCTGGAAACATACCATAAAGCTGAAGAAAAATATGGAATATCGGATCAGATATCTTTGCAAAAACAACAGATCTATCTGAAACAGAACAAGATTGATGAGGCCATCCGCGAAGGACAGAAACTTGTGGATGCCTATCCGGGCAATCATCGATTTGTTTTAACACTAGCCAAAGTGATGCACACAAACGGGAAAAAGGACAAGGCAATAAACCTACTGGCTGATTTTCTGAAAATTGAAGATAATACCACAGTTAAACTACAACTAGCGCAATACTACAGTAAGGAAGATCGGCATAAAGAATCGGAGCAACTCATAAAAGAAAGCTTTGCCGACCCGTTACTTGACCTTGAACTCAAGACACAGGTACTGGTAATTTATATCAACAGGTTCCCTGACAGCAGGGCAATACGTGTATCACGTGAATTGGGCCAGATATTAATTGACACTCATCCCAATGAGAGTGAGGCATATCTTGTGAATGCCGATATGCTTGCTACACTCAACTCCCTAGAGACACTAGAAAACACAGAATCAATACAAAAGAAATCAGCTGAATATTACCGCAAAAGCCTGGCTTACGATCAATCTAATTTTACAGTATGGCAGAACCTTATGAATCTGGACATGCAACTAAGCAGATGGGACAGCATTATAGTACATGCTGAAACCGCTCTTGACCTGTTTCCGAATCAACCAGTTATTTACCTTTATGCAGGAATAGGTTATTCACGGAAAAAAATCTACGATGAAGCAGTTCAATACCTGGAGCAAGGCAAAAAAATTGCTGCTACCAATCCTCAACTTCTTGCCTCGTTTTACAGCAGCCTCGGCAGTGCCTATAATGCATTAGAAGACCATGTAAATTCCGATAAAGCCTATGAATCAGCCATTGATATAAATCCAAATGACGATATTATACTTAATAATTACAGTTACTATTTATCTTTACGGAAAGAAAAGCTTAAAAAAGCACGCAGAATGGCTCAGGAGGTGGTTCGGCGAAATCCGGATAATGCAACTTACCTTGATACTTATGCGTGGGTGCTCTTTCACTTAAAAGAATATAAAGAAGCAAAACGGATTCTTGAAAAAGTCATTCAAAGCAATAACGCCAATGCGGTTCATTACGATCATTATGGTGATGTACTTTTCAAACTGGGCAATGTAAATGAAGCTGTTATAAACTGGCAAAAAGCCAAAAAACTTGATGAAACAATTGAAAAAATTGAAAAAAAGATTTCCAGGAAAAAAATCTTTGAATAACTATCGTAACTATCTGATGCCAGTACTGATAATTCTTCTGGCATTTACATCCTGTAATAAAAGGATTTCCGGGGTGTCAAATACGGTCGTTTACAGCCGTGATGAATTGGAAATAAACAAGATCAACTTTGTTTACCTCACCATCAAATCCAAGATTGCATTTCAGGAAGCGGGGAACGAGAAAAAGGCCAACGCCCTTATCCGGATAAAAAAAGACAGTATTATCTGGTTTAACCTCTCCGGCACACTGGGAGTTCAGGGTATCCGTGGAATTTTAACCCTGGACTCAATTAAAACCATAAACCGGTTGGATAAAGAGTTTTGGGCGCTTGACTATGATGAGTTAAGCCGTGAATTTAACTTCAAGATCGATTATTTCCTGATACAGGCCATGCTGCTTGGTGATATGCCCAAAGAAGCCCATGAAGATGAATCAATTACTAAAAACCAGGATAATTACATTATTCATCAAAATTTTGGTGACTTCTATATTGATAACTATATAAGTGCCAGCACTAAAAAAGTTACCGAAGTGGATATACTTGAAGCTCCTACCCAAAACTCTTTAAAACTACTTTACGGCGACTTTCGGGAAACTGAAGGTCATGTATTTCCCTTTTCCAGTTTTGTTTCTTTAATCCATAATAATGAATTTGGCGAACTGGAAACCCGGGTAAATATCAATCATGTAAAAGTTGTTTTCTCTGATAAACCTATTAAGTTCCCTTTTACAGTACCAAAAAAATATGAACGGAGGTAAGTTTGCAAATATCATAACACTTACTTTATCGATCCTTATTTCGTCCGGAGCATTTGCTCAAAAAAACAAGACACAGCTTGAAAAGGAAAAAAAAGAGCATGCACTCCATATTCTTGAAGCAGAGAAAATTCTCAAAACCACCGAAAAGAAAAAAAGAGCAACATTAGGCCAGCTTAATGCCATAAATCAGCAAATAAAATCACGTGAAGCACTGATTGGCTCTATACGTGAAGAAATAGACTGGTACAACAGAAAAATTCTGGATGATGAGCAAATCATTGAAGCACTTGATGCTGACCTTGACAGACTCAGAAAAGAATACGCCGTAATGGTATATGCTGGTTATAAAACTAGCCAGAATCAGGATAAACTCACTTTCCTTTTTTCCTCAGATTCGTTTAACCAATTTCTGATGCGACTTAAGTATTATGAACAATATGGCAAATCAAGGCGATATCAAGCAGGCCAGATTATGAAGGTGGAAGAAATATTACGAGCCGAAATATCAGGATTCGAAGATACCAAGACTGAAAAAGAAGCGCTTCTAACGGAAGAAGTTAATGAAAGAAACAAGCTTGGGAAGCTGAAAAAGAAACAAAAGATCCTGATTGCCAACCTTACAAAAAAAGAAAAAGAACTTAAAAAAGAACTTGCATCAAGGAAAAAAGCGGTAAAGGAGTTGAATACCCTTATCGACAAGATGATAAGGGAGGAGATTGCTGCTAAAACGACTGCAGAAACAACAGCCAGCACCGCTATGTCTGCCTCCTTTGCCGGCAATAGACAAAAATTACCCTGGCCAGTCAATGAAGGATTTATATCTTCCGGTTTTGGTAAGCACAATCATCCGGTTTACAAAAAACTGATCATCGATAACAAAGGCGTCTATATTCAGACAAATCCTGAAGAAAAGATTATGGCTGTGTTCAATGGAAAGGTATCTGCAATTGTTACCATACCTGGCATGAATAAGGCCGTGATCATTCAGCATGGTGAATACAGGACCGTATATGCGAACCTGAAAAGCGTATCTGTTGAAATGAATCAACAGATAAAAATAAATGATAAGATAGGTCAAGTTTACACCAAAAATGACGGGGATTCAGAATTATTTTTCCAAATATGGAAAAATACAAGCATACTGAACCCCCAGCAATGGCTTACTATAAGATGAGGACTCTATTTATCCGAATTTCAATAAAAAAAATAAAGAGCACCATCTAATTAAAAGTATCGATCAAATTCAATAACTTTACATTCATTTTAAACGCATTCATAACTTTTAGTCATGGTGAATTTTGCATTCTTTTCTGGTTTAGGCGGTTGGGAGATTTTACTTATTGTTCTTGTTCTTCTCATTTTCTTTGGCGCAAAGAAAATTCCTGAACTTGCCCGGGGATTGGGTAAAGGTATCAGAGAATTTAAAGATGCTACTAAGGAAATCAAGGATGAAATTGAAGAGGGAGCAAAAGGAACAAACGATCCCACCAAGTAAAATTTAGCTGCACTTTTGAATTTATCCAGATCGCTTGCAGCGCTGCAATCTGATTTGCGGGCAGGCCATCTTTCCGTATCCGATCTTGTAACCCAATACCTGGAACAAATCCGGGCCGGCCTTTTCCTCAATTGCTTTTTAGAAGTTTTTGATGAAGAGATTCGCGACCAAGCTATTCAGTTGGATCAGAAAATACGCCAGGGACAAGCAGCACGTCTTGCAGGCCTGGTTGTTGGCATCAAAGACCTGCTGTGTTATAAAAATCATGCCTCCCAGGCTGGTAGCAGTATCCTTGAAGGATTTGTCTCTTCATATACCGCAACTGCGGTTCAGAAACTTATTGATCAGGATACCTTGATTATCGGAAGAAATAATTGTGATGAATTTGGAATGGGTTCTACAAATGAGAATTCGTTTGCCGGTCCCGTACGAAATCCGTTAGATACGAATCTAGTACCCGGCGGATCTTCAGGAGGATCGGCCGCCGCCGTAAAAGCCGGTTTTTGCCACGTGGCCATTGGCACTGATACCGGAGGTTCTGTACGGCAGCCTGCTGCTTTTTGTGATGTGATAGGTCTTAAACCTACCTATTCACGCATATCACGATTTGGATTAATTGCTTATGCCTCTTCTTTTGATACGATTGGAATTATTGCTCCAAATATTGCAGATACAGCGCTCGTACTTGAAACGATTGCCGGAAAGGACGAATTTGATAGTACAGCATCTACACGCGAGGTGCCAGCATATACACACTATGCTTTTGATGAGAAACCAAAAAAAATAGCGCTGTTTAACGAAGTTATTGAGCACTCTGCTTTACATACGGACATCCACCGGAATATCATTGAAGTTACTGATAGACTGAAAAAAGAAGGACATATTATTGATTTCATTGATTTTCCGTTAATGGATTATACATTGCCAACCTATTACATACTTACTACGGCCGAAGCGAGTTCCAATTTATCAAGGTTTGATGGTGTAAAATATGGTTTTCGAGCTGAAAACTGTGACTCATTAGATGAATTGTACAAAAATACGAGAACAGAAGGCTTTGGGGAGGAAGTATTGCGCAGAATTACACTTGGTACCTTTGTGTTATCTGCCAGCTATTACAATGCGTATTATATAAAAGCACAAAAAGTAAGAAGACGCATCAGGGATAAAATAAATGAAGTATTCATCAATTATGATTTTATTATATTGCCAACAACTCCTGCTCCTCCTTACAAATTAGGCGAAATTAATAGAAATCCGCTGGAAATGTATCTCGCTGATCTTTTTACGGTGGTGGCGTCACTTACAGGAAACCCTGCTATTTCAATACCCTCGGGAAAAACAGAAAACGGGCTACCAATCGGCCTTCAGATTATCGCTAAAGATTTCAACGAAATGAATTTATTGTCATTTTCGGACTATGTACTGCAATTTGATCGTTAAGTATAATGTAGAACTGACATTTAAGTAAATTTAAATATCAACTAATTAGTTAGTTGTATATTTGTTTAAAGAATTATTATTTTATTGCCTTATATTAAAAACGATAAAAATTAATAATGAGTCAGATTGATGGCTATGTAGCGAGAATATTTTAAGTTTGAGCCGAGTCTGATAAACAGAATATGAGAATTTCCCTGCTATTCAAATGGTTTATTGCGTTAGTACTGTGCGTTATTGTTGGCATCAGTAATGCTGTTACTATCCCGTATCCACCTGACACTCTTGTAAATGATCGGCAGATGAATACGATTGAATTTGATTTTATTCCTGACCATAACTACGACCTTGTCGCTGACAGGTTATCATGTATGGAAGGCGAAATTCCATTAACTTTTAATACAAAAGTTTATTCTTTCATAAATTATTTTGCTGTCCGCGACCGCGAATATACACGTGGCATTCTTAGTCTTACGGAAATCTATTTTCCAATAATAGAAGTGTATTTAAAAAAATATGGCCTTCCGGATGAGCTCAAATACCTGGCCATAGTGGAGTCAGGATTTAATCCCAGTGCCATATCCAGGGCAGGAGCTGGCGGATTGTGGCAGTTTATGCCCTATACTGGCAGATCGTATGGGTTACATCAGGATTTTTATATTGATGAACGCTTTGATCCACATAAATCTACCGATGCTGCCTGTAGATATATAAAGATGATGTACAATATGTTCGGTGACTGGAATCTTGCCCTTGCCGCCTATAACTCAGGCCCGGGTAACGTTAGGAAAGCGATCAGAAGATCTGGTTACAAGAAAGGATTCTGGGAAATCTACAGGTACCTCCCGCGCGAAACCAGGTCGTATGTACCTCAGTTTATTGCCATTCAGTACGTTATACGATATGCTCACGAGTATAATTTCATTATAAAAGATAAGAAATACCCAATGGAATATGACACCCTGATGGTGGATGAATTTATAAACCTGAAGCTTCTTGCCATTGAACTGAACGTTTGTTACGAAGACCTCAAGATGTTAAATCCTGCCATAAAAAGATTCGCACTTCCGGATGCCATAATAAAATATCCTATAAGCATCCCTATCGATAAAATGGCCTTCGTCAGGAAAAACCGGGAAGAAATTCTTCAAAATTCAGCCCTTTCAGGTAAAAAGGATTTGAAAGCAATGGCCAGAAATACACCGGGAAGCACATACGGAAGAAAACGTATTGTCTATCGAGTCAAAAGTGGAGATGTGCTCGGAACCATCGCGCAAAGGTACCATGTGAGGATGTCCGATATTCGAAAGTGGAATCATATACGTGGAAATCTTATCCGAATAGGCCAGCGACTTAACATCTGGATGTTACCCAGCCGCCATTCAGATTTTACAACTAGTCATGTTGCAACTATGGAGAAGATCAAACCTAATTCATCTGGATCCGAAAAGATCACAAAAGGCACAATATATTATGTTCAACCCGGAGATACATTATGGGACATATCCAGAAAGTACGAGGGTTTAAGTATTGAAAAAATAAAAAAACTCAACAACCTTACGTCCAGCAGGATTATGCCTGGTCAGACCCTAATTATCGGAAAATAATATATATGAAAATTTCTGACTTCGCATCGGATTTTTTTATCAGGCTTACAACAATAATACTGATCCCGGTTATCGTAGTAGCCTGCGGGAATGGGAAAGGTGATAAACAGCTCCTGCCAAGAGCAAGCGGAGCATCCGGCGAAATCATACTTGTAATGGATTCACTCCACTGGACCAGTGAGTTGGGTGCTCAAATAAAAAAAACCTTTAAACCTTTGGTAGAAGGTCTGCCACGACCTGAGCCTCTTTTTACAGTTCGATACATCAGGCCTCAGGATTTTAAAAGTATTCTTAAAAATGCACGTAACATAATCGTGGTTGTAGTGCTGGACAATAATTCGCCTGGATCACGGCGTGCAAAGCAATTTTTCACACCCAACTCACTCAAGATAATTCAGGAAGATACGAGCCGTTATTGGCTCTCAAAGCAGAATGAGTGGGCCAAAGGTCAGGAAGTGCTATACCTGTTTGGTAAAAATGAAACCGTTCTTACAAATAGGATCATCGAAAACAGGGAGAAGCTACAGATGCATTTCAACAATATTGAGAAAAAAAGAGTGATGGCTTCTTTATACAAAGCCAAGGAATTAAAAAAATTAGGCGATTTATTGATAAGAAATCATCAATTTACTATTCGTATTCCATTTGGATGGCGCATTGATTTTGAAGACAAAGACACCAATTTTATCTGGTTGAGAAACCCCGGGATTTCTGTCGATAAAAGTATATTCATTTATTACAAAGACTATACTTCTGAAGACATCTTTGAATATCCTGCGATCATGAGAAACGAGGCCACACGAAAATACGTTTATGACGACAAAGAACAAAACGATACTTCTTATGTTGTGGTCGAAACATTGTTACCACCAGTAATACAGCAGGTAAATTTCAACAAAAAATATGCTGTAGAAGTACGTGGCTTATGGAAAACAAATAATTTATCTATGGGCGGGCCGTTTATCAGCTACCTGTTTGTAGATGAAAAGCTGGGGCGCGTATATTATATCGACGGGTTTGTTTACAGCCCTAGCAAAGATCAGAGAGAGTCTATCAGAGAGCTGAAAACAATCTTATCGACATTTAGAACAGAAAGTGAAATAGCCCCCTGAGTATCGGGACAGAATCCCTATTCTTTGCTAATTTACACCTTCCAAGTATTATCTTTTTATTGTTTACATGACACATTCAGTAAAAATCAGACGGCAGTACGTATTAAATTATCATGAGCAGGATCCTGCTGGAAAAATTGTACGGGGTGAAATTCAGGTAAAGACAATGAAAGCAGTAAGACTTGCAAAAGAAAAATATCCTGATCTGATTACTGATGGCGACGTACAGGCGAATGTGGAGATAAATGCCGAACTTCAGAAAGAAATTTATCCGTTTAGTGAATTATCGGAAAAAGGCGCAAATACCTTGATATTTCCGAATCTTGTGGCAGGCAATATGGCGTATAAATTATTGATGGAACTGGAAGGAACTCATGCGATAGGCCCTGTATTACTGGGTTTGAATAAATCGTTTTATATTCTTCAGCTTGGAACTTCCATTCGTGATATTGTAAGAATGGCTGCCATCGCTGCATTCAGACGCGTATAGTTGAAAAAAGAGATGAATTAAAATATATGTAAGTGATCGCATTTATTGAAGGCAAGATTGCAGAAAAAGAACGTACACATGTTATCATTGATGTTGGCGGAGTTGGGTATCATATTAATATTTCTCTGAACACCTTTGCCAAAATCAATGGGTTAAAGCAGGTAAAGTTATTTACGTATCTTCATGTAAAAGAAGATTCACAAACCTTGTATGGATTTTACACCAAGGAAGAGCGGATTGTATTTTTACATCTCCTTTCTATAAATGGTGTAGGACCTAGTACAGGTATGATGATCCAGTCTTCACTTAGCCCGAAAGAATTATTTTCTGCCATTGTGCAAGAAGATGCACATATTATTCAAAGTGTGAAAGGAATTGGTGGGAAGACCGCAAACCGTATTATACTCGAATTGAAGGATAAGTTCAGAAAAGAAGGATTTATTGTAAAATCCACTGAATTATTACCTGAAATTGACAATACTTTAAGAAATGAAGCGTTATCGGCATTACTTACTCTTGGGATTAATAAATTGGCAGCAGAGAAGAGTATTATTGCCATTTTAAGAAAACCTGGAGAGAAGCAAATAACGCTTGAGGAGTTGATCAAACAGGCACTAAAAACTACCTAACCGCAGTTACTTTCAACCTTGGCTTCAATGTTTTTTCATAAAAAATCGTTGCGGACTGCCCTATTTATAAAGCTGACGCTTATAGCAGGATTCTATCAGACCCAGGCCGAAGCAATTAATTATTCAAAATTGTCGTATTTCATCGTTGTTCTTCAACAGCAGGACACCATTCCCGCAACCGGTAAAACACCTCTCGATAGCATTGACGCCATACTTGATTCACTGAAGCTTGTTCAGGACAGCCTGGATAACGTACCTTATAATCCTTCCTATCTGCCTACGTTCAAGCCCAAAGACAGGTTTGGCGATCCTTTTTCAAATTTTACAAGCCCCTCACCCTTGTTATTGCAAGATCCTTCGTCTTTTAAACTCGACGTAGAGATCGATACAGGAATGAATTATACCATTTATGAAAAAATCGGCGATCTTTATTACCGGCCTACCACCTCCATGACCTTCAGTGAATTTAATCAGTACCAGTTGTCCAAAGTACTCAAAGACTACTGGAAAGACCGATCGTCAGGTCTTGACGGTGAAAGCGCTGTGAGTAGCCGCAGACTCATTCCGCCCATTTATGTAAGCCCGGCATTTGACAAAATTTTTGGAGGTAGTTATGTTGAAATTAACCCACGCGGATTTGTAACGCTCGATTTTGGTGGAAGATGGCAGCGTATAGATAACCCTTCGCTGCCAATCCGGCAGCAAAAAAACGGCGGATTCGAATTTGATCAACTCATCAATATGAGCGTAGTGGGCAAAATAGGCGAAAAGTTGGAAGTTTCAGCCAATTTTGATAACAACAATTCCTTTGACTTTGAAAATAATCTCAAGGTGGAATACACAGGTTTTGAAGAAGACATTATAAAAAAACTTGAAATCGGAAATGTGAATCTTCCCGTCAGTAACAGCCTAATTACAGGAGGACAAAACCTATTCGGGCTGAAAACTCAGCTCCAGTTCGGAAAGTTGTATGTTACTGCAGTGGCATCCACGCAACGTGGAAAGACGGATCAGGTGGAGGTACAGGGTGGAGGTGTCCAGGGAAGGGAATTTGAGATAAGAGCATCAAATTATGATGAAAACAAACACTATTTCCTGGGGCATTTCTTTCGTGAAAACTATGAACGCTGGTTGGTGGCAATACCGCAAATCATATCCGGAATATCAATTACAAGGGTTGAAGTATATGTAATCAACAGGAATAATGATACCCAGACACAACGCAATATTATAGCCTTTATGGACCTTGCCGAAGGGAATGTGATTTACCAGGATGATGGCGGACTGGTCCAGCCAGGCCAGGGAAACGTACCGAATGATAATGGTGCCAACAACCTGTATTTTGAATTGACAAGTACCCCTGGTATCAGAGACGCTGTAAATATTGATAAAATCCTGGTGGACCAGGCCATATTTGATATGATAAAAGGCACCCATTTCGATAAAATTAACGGCGCTCGGAAACTGAATGAAAGGGAATTTGTCATTCACCGTGAACTTGGTTACATCTCGCTCACACGTAGGCTGCAAAATGATGAGGTGCTGGCTGTTGCCTACGAATATACCTTCAACGGCAAATCATATAAAGTTGGCGAACTCACCGAAGATTATGCAAATATTCCTGAAAATGAAGTGATATTTCTTAAAATGTTGAGGCCTTCCAAAATCAACATCAGAGATCAGGAAGGGAAACTGATACCTACCTGGGAACTCATGATGAAGAATATTTATAACCTGAATGCCAGCCAGGTTAATCGTGAGGGTTTTCAGTTTAGAATAATATACCGCGATGATCAAACCGGACTCGATAATCCATTTATACAGGAAGGAGTAAACACTAAAGATATTCCGCTTATCGAACTTCTTGGACTTGACAAATTGAATTCAAACGGAGATCCTCCTAAAGATGGTAATTTCGACTTTGTAGAGGGTATTACCATCGAAACGACGAAAGGGCTTCTTATATTTCCTAATCTTAAACCTTTCGGTGAACAGTTAAAGCGATTTTTCGAACCTTTTGAACAGCAATTGATTGTAAAGTACGTATATGATACACTTTATGGAACCACTAAAGCTGAGGCCGAACTGAATGTAAATAAAGACAAATACTTCCTTACAGGAAAACTCCAGGCCGGCTCATCCAACGAAATTCTGCTAGAAGGCATCAACATTGCTGAAGGCTCCGTTCAGGTATATGCAGGAAACATCCTGCTGGTAGAAGGTACAGATTATACGGTTGATTATACATTCGGTAAGGTGACCATTGTGAATGAAGGCATTGTAAACTCGGGGAAAAACATCCGGGTTACCTATGAAAAAGCCGACCTGTTTAACTTCCAGTCACGAACCTTGCTGGGCACACGATTCGATTATTTCCTGAATGATGACGTTAATTTTGGCGCTACAATCCTTCACCACTTTGAACGCCCGCTTATATCAAGAGTAAGCATTGGTGATGAATCTACCAAAAATACAAAGTACGGGTTTGATATCAATTTGAGAAAAGAATCCATTTTCCTTACCAAACTTACGGACGCGGTCCCTGGTATTCAGACCAAAGCTCCTTCCCTTGTAACCTTTAATGCTGAATTTGCCCAACTTTTACCAGGCACTTCTAACGTGGTTGATGGTGAAGGTACATCCTACATCGATGATTTTGAAAACACGGCCACCCCATTTAACCTGGGCGGCTGGCAGGACTGGCATCTGGCCTCCACACCGGTAACTGATGATAACCGGTATGACCCGAGCGGAAACCGTTCTGATGATCTGGAGTTTTCATTCAAACGCTCAAAAATTGGTTGGTATGTAGTAGACAATATCTTCTATCGCTCCGGTGGTAGAAACAAGCCCTCCAATATTACCGATAAAGACCTGGAAAATCATTATGTCAGAGCTGTCAGTCCACAGGAAATATTTCCTCAAAAGAGTCGAGAAATTATAAATACCAACCAGCCTATATTTGACATTGCTTATTTCCCGTCAGAACGGGGTCAATTTAACTACAATCCCGATTTAACGCCTCAAGGATTTTCAAAGGATCCCGAATTGCAATGGTCAGGAATTGCAAGATCGAATCGTACAGATGTGGATTTTGATAAAACGAACATGGAATATATCGAATTCTGGTTGATGGATCCATTTATAGATGGTGAAAATGGAAAAGTTATGGACGGCTTTTTTAATCAGAACAACACCACTGGTGGAAGGCTGATCCTCCATTTAGGCAGTATTTCGGAGGATCTGATGAAAGACGGGTTACATGCCTTTGAAAATGGGCTTCCATCCAATGGAGTGAAAACTCCAGACCGTGTAAGTGAAAACAACTGGGGTTTTGTTACAAAACAGCAATACCTGAACAATGCATTCAATAATGAATCAGGCTCAAGAGAAAATCAGGACGTTGGACTTGATGGATTGAATTCTGAAGAAGAATTGGTAAAATTTGCAGACGATTTCATTAATCAGCTTCCTTCAAATATCACTCCTGATGCACTGAATAAAATTCTCGCTGATCCATCTGCCGATAATTTTGATTACTTTCTTGGTGATGATCATGATCAGGCAAACGATGGAATTCTCGAAAGATATAAAAACTTTAACGGGATGGACGGGAACTCGCCCAACCTGACAAATAATACGCTAAGTTACTCCCCTTCCGGAAACACCCGGCCTGATAATGAAGACCTGAACAACGACAATACACTGGGAGATCTGGAAGAATATTATGAATACGTAATCAATTTGAGTAAAGGCCAGTTAATAGTGGGGAATAAATTCATTGAAGACAAGGTGGTCAACGTGATCAACGGCGATGAAGTGACATGGTATTTATTCAGGATACCAATACGAGAACCAGACCGTATTCAGGGCAACATTTCCGGATTTAAATCTATACGGTATATCCGTCTGGTAATGGATCAGTGGAGACAACCTGTTGTGCTACGAATGGCAAACTTTCGCCTGGTATCGATTGAATGGCGCAAATACACCGGTAGCCTTCAAAACAAACGATATGATGAAGTACCTGAACCGTCTGATTCCGGTTTGGAATTGTCAGTTGTAAACATTGAAGAAAACAACCAGGCGACCGAAATAAAACCACCGTATGTATTACCTCCCGGTATCGAAAGAGACAGGGATAACACCTCCGTAATAGACCGGCGCCTAAACGAGCAGTCCATGCAGATATGTGTAACGGACCTGGAAGATAAAAATGCCCGTGCGGCGTATAAAAATGTGAACCTAGACCTGGTAAACTATGGGAGAGTCAAAATGTTTATAAGTGCGAACAGTGCCGAAGCAAAAGACGATGATGTTCGTGCATTTCTCAGGTTTGGAACTGACTTTGTCACAAATTACTATGAGATTGAATTGCCTCTGAAAATTACTCCACCTGAAGCTCGCTCACCGGAAGATATCTGGCCTGCGGAAAACGATATAGATTTCCCCCTTGAAGAATTATATAAACTCAAATCGAGGCGAAACAACCTGCGAGACCAGAAAGATTTTCTTCTTGCTTACTCTGAAATTATCGGAAAATACAAGGTAACTATTGTCGGAAGGCCCGAGATCAGTACGGTTCAAACCATGATGCTGGGTATCAGAAATCCTGCCAGTCCGGATGAAAAGCCTAAATCAGTGTGTATCTGGGCTAATGAACTACGTGTTACTGATTTCAATACCACAAAAGGACTGGCCGTAAATGCAAACCTCAATGTGAAACTTGCAGATTTTGCAATTTTAACTGCCACTTCACGCTATACTTCATTTGGATACGGTGGGTTGCAAACAAAAATAGATGCAAGAACGCGCGATTATACCACCGACTTTGATTTTGGAGGAAGCTTTAATCTTGATAAGTTTTTTCCCGAAAAAATCGGACTTCGCCTGCCTATGTACATAGGATACCAGACTATAGATATTACACCTTTTTACGACCCTCTTGATCCTGATATACCTCTTGAACAAAAACTGGAAGCTTTTGGTGACTCTGAGAAAAGAAAAAATTATGAAAATTCAGTTACAAACAATACTGTAAAGCGGAGTATCAATTTTACGAATGTGGGTAAAGTAAAAACTAATCCTGAGGCAAAAAAACACCTCTGGGATATTGAAAATGTTTCTGTGTCGTTCGCATACAATGATATTAACAGCAGTAATTATCAAATTGAATCATACTTTCTTAAATCGTACCGGGCTTCTTTTGATTATAATTTCACCTCCAATCCATGGTATTTGGAACCCTTTAAAAATGTGGGGTTTTTAAACTCCAAATGGCTTCAGCTTGTAAAGGATTTTAATTTCTCCCTGTTACCTCATTCGTTTGGTTTCCGTTCTGATTTGAACCGGAAATTAGTTAAAACACAATATAAAAACAGTGAACTGGGAATATCCGGCGTGGATCCTACCTGGGAAAAGTCGTTTTTATTTAACAGAAATTATTCGTTAAGATGGAATTTTTCAAAAAACCTGACCCTCGATTATATTGCCCGTGTGGTTGCCGTGGTAGATGAGCCTGATGGAGACCTTGATACCGAACAAAAGAAAAACATCATGATCGACAATTTGAAGAATTTCGGCCGGACGCAACGTTTCAATCAGGACTTCAGGTTTAATTATAAATTGCCGCTGGACAAAATTCCCCTGATCAATTGGATAAGTTCCGATTTAAGGTATGTTACCGGTTATACATGGGTTTCGGGCTCATTAAATCAAATAGAAAATCTGGGAAATGTAATTGAAAACAACCGTGATCGGGCTATAACCGGTAAAGTTGACCTGGTAAAACTGTATAACAAATCAGGCTATCTGAAAAAATTAAATAGTCCGCCCCGCAGAAGACCAACAAACAGACGAGATACCACCCAGATAAACGAAAACAAAGCAATGAAAAGCACGCTAAGATTTCTGATGATGTTTCGGTCATTCAATGTCAGTTGGGGTAGAAAAGAGGGAACACGGTTGCCAGGATATCTGCCATTACCACGCTACCTGGGAATGGATTCTTACTGGCAGGCTCCAGGTTGGGATTTTATATTTGGTTCGCAGGATTCAGGCATAAGAAACAGGGCTGCAGAAAATGACTGGCTTGTCAAAAATCCCCTACTTACAACACCTTTTAAACAAACTAACTCGGAAGACCTGAACTTTAGGGTAACCCTGGAGCCTCTTCGCGATTTTAACGTACAACTTGATGCCAAAAAGAATAAAATAGACCGCTATCAGGAGATTTTCAGATTCGATTCGCTGTTGCAGGATTATCAGACTTTCAGCCCCAGCCGTAGCGGAAGCTATTCAATTTCGTACTCCATAATCAAGACTACATTTATGATCGACAATGCCGACAACATTTCTCCTGTTTTTCAGGATTTTGAATCAAACCGCCAGATAATTCTGGGACGACTGAAACTGATTAACCCGGAATACAGTGACCTGAACAGTCAGGATGTGCTTATCCCAGCTCTGCTGGCTGCATATTCAGGCCAAAATGCCACATCGATTGCTTTGACACCCTTCCCGACCCGACCAGAGATCAACTGGCGAGTAGATTATAAAGGGCTTACACGGATCCCCTTTGTTAAAGAAGTTTTTCAATCTGTAAATATCAGTCATAGTTACGTATCTTCCTATACGGTGACAAATTATACTAACAGCCTATTGTATGATCAGGATTTGTCGCTCGACAACAATATTGAAGATTACCAGTACGCTTTTGTTTTAAATGACAACGGTATCTTAGTGCCTGTGTACGTTATTAATCAGGTCATGATCACCGAACGATTCTCGCCGCTATTGGGAATAAATGTGCGGACTAAAAACAGAATGACAGCATCTCTGGAATTTAAAAGGGAAAGAAGCATAGCACTAAATTTGTCGAATGCACAGGTTACGGAAATAAACAACAAGGATTATGTATTTTCTCTGGGATTTACCAGAGCAAATTTAAAAGTCCCGTTTCGGATTCAGGGACGTACAGTTACATTGGAAAATGACTTGACTTTCCGGTTTGATTTTAGTGTAAAAGATTCAAAAATCATTCAACGGAAAATAGACGAGGTAAACACCATAACAAACGGTAACATTGGTTTTCAGTTTAGGCCTAATGTAAGTTATGTTCTTAATCAAAGACTTAATATGAAATTCTATTTCGAGCGAAGCATCAACCAACCGCGAGTAAATAATTCGTTCCGAAGGTCAACTACTTCATTTGGCGTTCAGGTAAGATTTAGTTTAGCGCAATAATTATTGAAATTAGAAAAAGAATGTATTTTTGACCAAATTAAAATTACTATGAATATCCCCGAAAAACTCAGATACACAAACGACCACGAGTGGATTAGCATTGATGGTGATATCGTAATTGTTGGAATTACGGATTTTGCCCAGGGAGAACTTGGAGATATTGTTTATGTTGAAATCGAAACAAAAGGTGATAATATAATCAAGGGCGATGTTTTTGGCACCGTAGAAGCTGTTAAAACGGTTTCTGACCTGCTTATGCCATTGTCTGGAACCATTGAAGAAGTAAATAGCGCCCTGGAAGATAATCCAGAGGTTGTTAATGAAGATTGCTATGGAAAAGGCTGGATGATCAAAATTAAATTAACTGGTAATCCGAACGAATTGGATGAATTGCTAACTGCAGAAAAATATAAAACTGTCATCGGAGATTAAAAGAATTACCTTCATTTAGCAATTGTTATAAGTTAATAATCGGGATTCGTAATAGAGATAACAGTCTGAAAAATCCAGACATATCCGGGAATAATTTCCCTGATCGTATATGAATTGTTGCATTTTCTAATAAAAAATTCAATGGTTAGTGTTGATGTTAAGGCCGTAAGTTTCTTATATTTGATTTCGTACAAACTTAAAACCGAAAAAAAACCATGGTAGATAAGAAATCACCAGAAGCTGATGTAACAAGAAAATCTAGCCTTTACCTCAGTATCGGCTTGGTTGTAAGCTTATTAGTAGTAAATACCGCATTTGAATGGAGGTTTTATGACGATGGCGCCCTTGCTGATCTGGGACAGGTGACCGATGACTTCGAAGAAATGCTTGACATCCCTCCTACAGAACAGCCACCTCCACCTCCTCCCAAAATTCAGCAGCCGGAAATCATTGAAGTGCCAGATGAGGAAGAGATAGAAGATGAAATTGAAGTGAATCTTGATGTGGAAATCACCGAAGAAAGTGCCATTGAACAAATTGTATTTGAAGAACCCGTAGAAGAAGAGGTTGCCGACGAAGTATTTACCATCGTTGAACAACAACCTGTATATCCGGGTGGAATGCGTGCCTTTTACCA
This sequence comes from Bacteroidota bacterium, assembly GCA_022571715.1. GTDB lineage: Bacteria > Bacteroidota > Bacteroidia > Cytophagales > Cyclobacteriaceae > SZUA-230. Next base: position 39,785 of record JACZXH010000019.1, read on the forward strand.
GTTTGTTCAGAAAAAGCTCAAATATCCATCCCAGGCAAGGAGAATGGGCATCGAAGGAAGAGTGTTTGTTCAGTTTGTTGTTGATAAAAAAGGAAACATTACTGAAGTGGTAGCTGTGAGAGGTATAGGCGCCGGATGCGATGTAGAAGCCGTACGGGTTATTAAAAGTTCACCTAAATGGAAAGCCGGGAAGCAAAGAGGTAAAGCTGTGAAAGTAAGAATGATTTTACCTATTACTTTTAAACTTGGCTGATTTCTGATATAATGTATTTTAACCCTGGAAAATTATTTCAGGGTTTTATTTTGTAATGTATAACTAATTACTTAGTTTTATAATTAAATACTTAGTTAATTATAAATTAAATGCTATGGAACCTAAAAAAAGCCCCGATGCTAACCTCATTGACAAACAAGGAATGTACCTGGCAATTGGCCTGATTGTAAGCCTTACGCTTGTAATTACCGCATTTGAATGGCGGTTTTATGACGATGGCTCCCTTGCTGATCTGGGACAGGTGACAGATGACTTCGAAGAGATGCTTGACATTCCGCCTACAGAACAGCCACCTCCACCTCCTCCCAAAATTCAGCAGCCGGAAATCATCGAAGTGCCAGATGAAGAAGAGATAGAAGATGATATTGAAGTAAATCTGGATGTGGAAATCACAGATGAAAAAGCCATTGAAGCAATTGTATTTGAAGAACCTGTAGAAGAAGAGGTTGCCGATGAAGTATTTAATTTCGTTGAACAACAACCAGTATATCCGGGTGGAATGGCTGCCTTTTATGTGTATATTCAAAAAAAATTAAAATATCCTTCACGGGCAAGAAGAATGGGCATCGAAGGAAAAGTGTTCGTTCAGTTTGTGGTTGATAAAAAAGGATTCATTTCAGAAGTAAAAGCTGTGAAAGGTATAGGAGCGGGATGCAATGAAGAAGCCGTACGGGTTATTAAAAGTTCACCTAAATGGAAGGCCGGGAAGCAAAGAGGTAAAGCTGTGAAAGTAAGAATGATGCTGCCTATTACCTTTAAACTTGGCTGAACAGCAAGGGATTTAAAGATCAAAGAATATTCAGCAATTGCTCTTTGATCTTTTCAAGCTCATCTTTCATTTGAACAACAAGTTTTTGTATTTCAGCGTTGTTTGCCTTGGACCCAATGGTGTTAATCTCCCTGCCTATCTCCTGACTGATAAATCCTAATTTTTTCCCACTACTTTCTGATCCAGCCATAACCTCTCTGAAAAAATTCAAATGACTTTCGAGCCTGTTCAGCTCTTCGGTTATATCCAGTTTTTCGATAAAATATAACAACTCCTGCTCAAACCGGTTATGGTCCATTTTGTCCTCACCAATCACTTCAGAGAGGTTATTGTTTATTCGTTCGCGAATGCGATCGATTCGTTGAGGATCAAGTTTTTTAATTACTGTACGCAAATCATCTATTAATATTACCGAATCATTTATTTTAGGTACAAGGCTTTCTCCTTCATCTGTTCTGTACCTGTCGCATTCATCGAGGCATTTTTTAATAACAGATTTGAATTCGGGCCAGATTCGTTCGGATATATCAGTGTTTATATTAGTTGTAATAACATCAGGTTGCTGAATGGCCATTTTGAATATATCCGTTTCGCAGGCATTCACACTGTCGGCAAGTTCTTTAAGTGAGGCGTAATATGCAGTAAAAAGCTCCTTATTATAAGATTGTCCAGGTTCAGTATTTTCTCTTAAATCAAACTCAGCAACGATTGAAACCTTCCCCCTTACCAGAATATCTGCAGCAAGATTTCTAATTTCAATATCTTTGTCATAATATGGCTTTGGAAGTCTGATCTGGGCATCAAAAAATTTTGAATTTAGGGATTTCACTTCAACAGATGCACTAAACTGCTTGGTTTCGATACGCGAACTACCAAAACCTGTCATGGATTTTAACATGGTAACTTAAAACAATTTATTATTGATGATAGATGGCCGTCAGAAATCATACCCTAACGTTACATAAACCCTGGCTTTCCCGACTTCATAGTTTTCAATGGGCCATGCAATATCGAATTTCATATAATATCCTAACACCACCGTCCTAAGCCCGGTACCATAGCTTGACAGCCAGGGATTCTTGAAGTTTCTGATTTCTGCCTGAAACGGAGATCCTTCATTTTTAATAATTTGGGTGTTTACACTGTTCTCGCGTTGAAAAGGAGAAATACCGGTCCACGCTGAACCTACATCAAAAAAGCCGATCAATAGCAGGTTCTTAAAAAAATTGGATGATATAGGTCCACGATAAAAATACCTGACTATTGGCCATCGGAGTTCGGCATTATATAGCAATACATTTTCGCCAAAAAATGTTGCATAATCAAACCCACGCAGACTGGTTACATATTCAATAAATAATAACTGGCTGTTATCTTCGTTCCCTCCTGTGTTCAGAGGATTTCCCTTTTCCTCATAGTTAGTTTTATTGAAAAACCAGTTATCCATGCCCCCAAGAAGGTATGACTGGGGTTTTTGTCCGAAATATTTGCCATAAAAAATACGTGAGGCAAATACTAGCTCTCTGTGAATTTTCTGATAATGCCTGAAATCAAGATTTATACTGCTGAAACTTTTGCTGCGGTCACTTACTGCTTCATGATGGATAAACTCCACTTTAGCCCGCGAACCTTGGATCAAATTCATACCACTTACGATTGTGTTGTCATAAATCAATTCTGATTTAAATCCCAGGTAACTGACAGAGATTTTTTCCGGGAAGGGGGGGGCAGGTGAGGTCAGTAAGGTTGGGTCAAGGTCTGCATAGCGGGTGAAAGTATAAAACGGTTTAAAGGTAGCTCTTGTTTTTACGGTAAGAGGTAGAGAAGCGCCAAGTTCAAAAGTGTTTTTTGAATACCGTTGCAATGCACTTTCCGTATTCCAGTAGATTACTTCCCGGTCGTATCTTACGTTATAATCTACGAGAGTTTTAAGGTATTGATACTCCGCATAAATATCGCCACTCCTCAAGTCGGTTGTGGCCATAACCCCACCATAAAATTTGTGATTCTCCAGCTGGTCATTCAACTGCGTTTCAATCAAAATCCCAAATCCTTTCAGTGGATCTATCACCATCGAGGTTATCAGATTATTGGCGCTGAAACGTGTTTCATACGGCAACGGTCCTATTACATTTGATTTTGTCCGTAGTTTCCTGTACTGACTTAAAAACGAATTCCTGTCTTTGGCTTTCTCTACAACTTCCATATCGAATACATAGTTATCCGTATCAATAATATCTGTAGGAGTGTCCGTAGTATCCTTTTGGAGTTGGTCGAAATTAAGCTTCACAGGCAGGTCTGATCTTTTTGTCTGCTCCCTCCGTATTTTACTTCTTTCATTAAGAAACTTCGCCTGCATAATCTGCTGCCTTTTGGTGAGTGGTGTAAATAAATTCTGGTTATAGTCAAAGTCGTCATTAATTACAATCCGGTCTTCGTATGAATCCAGCATGACTGCAGCCAGTGTCCTGCTTGAAAAATTAATATCGTAGGATTTAATGCCAGTAATATAATTGGTAACCTGCCTGTACATGCTGTCTACCAGGCTGTAGTGAAATATATTTACGATACCTCTCTGATCACTTAAATAAAATACTTCATATTCGTTTAAAGGTATGGGTTTTACATCTTTGCTAACGGTGTTTGTGACCCTGGTAAGAACATCCGTTGTAGTATCAAGATTATAATAAAATATGTTGAAGTTGTTCTCCTCAATTTTAATAATATCAACCAAGTCCGTATTTAGGCTGTCGGAGTTTCGATTCGAACTGAATACGATCGTATTAGTGCCGGGCACAAATACCGGATCAAGATCATCAAAATGATCATTGGTAAGCTGGCGTATTCTGCCTCTTCTCACGCTCATAAGATATAAATCATTCCGGCCTTTTCGCTCGGCGCTTAAAACAGCCAGCCTGCCATTGCCATTGAATCCAAATGCTTTTACCTGATCAAATTCCTCAAGATCTGTCGGTATTTTACTTTGTGATACAATGTCATAAAGCCAGAACGTGTAAATGCCTTTCACTACATTTATTATACCAAGTGTATTATTATCAGCCCAACTGATAAGTGGGACATCATAATCCAGCTCCTGGTTAATCACTTTATACCCCCCGGATATCACTTTAATTTGATCGCCTGTTTCTAAATTCCTGACATAAATGTGGTATCTGCCCTTGAAATTTTTTGAGTAGGCTATCTTTTCCCCATTCGGGCTTAATTTGATATTATTGAATTTATTATCATTTTTTATCTTTATATCAAGCAAATTTTCCCGCTTTGGCTGCATAAAGTAGTTATTTGCAAAAGATGCCATATCGACATAAAACGACTGCCACTCACGTGTAACCTGTTTGAAACTAACACCCAGTGTGTGTGTGATACTTTTCTCAACATTTCTGGTGATTCGAGTAAGCTGGAGAATATTCTGAATATTGCTTCGTCCGTATTTTTCGACAATGAAATTCCAAATGGATTGACCAATAAATGCGGCATCTTCTCCCGTAAATTTTGATATTTTCTTGATTTTCCCGTAGCTCATGTAATCCCGCATGTAGTCATCCATTTCAATACTCCAACCTTCAGCCAGATAGTGGGCTACACCATCAACAAACCATTCAGGAAGATTTAGCAAAAAAGAGTTTTGCCAGGAGTCTGTGAAACTTCCTCCATACATCATTTCATTTACAATCAGTCTTGTGATCTTCATAACCATCTCTTTCTTGAGACTTGTTATAGTACCCGGATTAGCTATTTCGACATAACTTTTTGAGAAATTTGTCTGCCCGCCAACCGTAAACACTTTGTCGCTTACCCCCACATTACTTTGCTGTAGATCCGATATAGAATTGTAGAGGAAAATCTTGGTTTTGAAATAGGGACTGTGACCTATTGTTTCCGTAATACGTTCAAACTGCTCTTCGATATAACCGATAATTTCTTCGGCCGGTTTTTCACCTCCTTCATAATAATAAATATCAAAGTTTTCCGAACTGTAAAACTTCCAGTTGAAAGTTTTGTATTGCATCCTGTTTTTGCCAAATGATTCGCGGGCCTGTTGCGCACAGACTGATCCCAACCCAGCAATTAACAACATGCACAGCAAAAGCTTATGAACGGTATGTATCAACTTATTCATTATCAGCATCTGACTGACATATAGTTTAAAATACAAAGTTAAAGTTTTAATTAAATATAGCGTTTAATATCTACCTCCCTGTCCAATTGTATATCATTTTCTAAATGATTAAGCAATTGATTTGCAAAAAAGGGCGCCAATGTCACTCCTTTTGCTCCCAAGCCATTAAAAATAACAAATGTTTTTGCATTTGGGTGCATTCCCAGAAAAGGTCTTCTGTCTTGTGTGGCGGGCCTCATTCCGGCCGTATGGCCAATAACTTTAAAATCAGGTTTAAAAAACTTTGCCAGCTTGCTCAAAATCTGTTTTTTGCCAGCTGCAGTTGGCCCGGGATCCACAATGATATTATCATACGTAGACCCGACTTTGCAAATTCCATTTCCTAAATGAATTATAAAAACTCCTTTATTGAAAATTACATCAAATTCCTTTCCGGTACCAATAATTAACACTTCTCCCTTTAAACGTTTGAAAGGTAAAAACTCCCACAACTTCTGACTTTTAGCTGCCGTTCCCTCACAAAGAATAACCTTCTTTGCCTTGTAATTCCTATAAACGATGCCATCCTTAATTCGTTCAATTTTATCAGGTATAAATCGCGCATGTTGATAACTGTTCTGTTCTTTTAAAAAGCATTTAACAGCATTCAGATATGCAGGAATATCCAGATATCCCGAGTTTTTGAGCATCAGCCCTCCATACGGGTTTTTAATCAACCCATAATACTTTTCTTCCGAATACAGCGAGTCAATATATGATGTATAACCTGCCTCAGTCCATTTTGCCATCCAATCATTCTGCTCGTATAAGGTATCAAATGGCCGGTAAATGTTTTGTTCGTAAAAAAATCTTCGGTTTAAAAGCGACTCCGTATCCTTAAAATAAGCGCGCATAAATGGAAACAACAGGTCAGCTTTCCATGTTTTAACCCATTTTCTGCCTGTGATGGGGTTAAACAAACCTGCTGCAACGTGTGAGGAATCATTCTTATTCGGAAGATCAAAAACCACAAATTTTTTATCCCTCCGAAATAAGTGCATTGCCAGGGCGCTTCCGGCCAACCCCTGACCCACGACAATATAGTCAAGCGAAATACGCTGCATGTATGTATCTCCGCATTTGGTTATTCACCTATTATCTTACAAATTTGAATCAAAATGACTTAACATCCCTGAAACAGTGATCCAAATAAAAGTATTTGTTTTTAATCCTTTCATGGAAAACACATTTGTGGTATTTGACGCAACAAAAGAGGCGCTTATTATCGACCCCGGTTGTTACGAGGACTATGAAAAGAAAGAGCTGACGGATTATATCAAAAGCAATGCCTTAAAAGTGGTGAGGCTTATTAACACACACTGTCACATTGATCACTGCCTTGGAAATGCCTTTATCAAGCAAACATTTAATGTACCTCTTGCTATTCATAAAAGTGAAGAAATAGTCCTCAAGTCGGTCGAGTCTTATGCACCTGCGTATGGATTTCCGAACTATGAATCCACTGATGCCGACTCATTTCTCGAAGAAGGCGAGGTGATAACATTTGGTAGCAGCAGCTTTGAAGTGATATTTGTGCCGGGACATTCACCTGGACACATTGCACTAGTAAACCAGGAGCAAAATATTTGCATCAGCGGCGATGTATTGTTTGAGAACAGTATAGGAAGAACGGATCTGCCGGGTGGCAATCTGGATACGTTACTGATAAGTATTCGTAGTAAAATATTTTCTCTTGATGATGATACCGTTGTACATTCCGGACACGGACCTTTAACTACCATAGGGAAGGAAAAAATTTCTAACCCATTTTGCGGTAAATATGCCTCTATCAACTGATTTTCAAAAACGCGTTGAACCTTAACCCGATATCACACATACCGAATATGCTCACACTGGCCAATCTGCTATGTGGGTGTGCGGGTATTGTGCTGGTATTTTCAGGTCATCCCGAAAATGCTGCAATGCTGATCTGGATAGCTGCCGTATTCGATTTTCTTGATGGCGCTGCTGCTCGTATTCTCAAAATAAACTCTGAAATTGGAAAAGAACTTGATTCATTGGCGGATATGGTAACTTTTGGTGTACTGCCGTCCATAATCATGTTTCAACTCATAAGCGAACTAACCAGCAACCCGATTCTACCATGGATTTCATTCAGTATTGCCTTGTTTTCGGCGTTGAGGCTGGCCAAATTCAATACGGATGACAGGCAAAGCGAACAATTTATCGGACTGCCTACCCCGGCTAGTGCTTTTTTTATAAGTGGACTACCGTTTATGTTGAACCAGAATTTTAAGGGATTAAACCACCTCTTGAATGCAGAGATATTAGCAGTAATCAGTATCATTTTATCATTGCTTCTTGTTTCCAGACTACCGCTTATTAGCCTTAAATTCAAAAATTTTACTTGGAAACAAAACGCATTCCGGTATGTTTTTTTAGCAGTCAGCGTGGTCATGCTCCTTGTATGGAATGTGTTTGCCATTCCGGGAGTCATCATGATTTATATCCTGTTGTCATTATTGAGCCAAGTAATAACGTCATATAAATAATGTCGCTAAATCTTGCCATCTCCTAAAGTTATCATGCGAAACAAGGTGGTTATTTCTTATGTCAGGTTCACGTAAACAAATTGACTGCTTGATCTTCAGTAAGAATTAATCGAAATTTATTATTAAGAAGAAGAACTACTTCGCTTGATCACTGGTTCCATTTTATCGTTTGACGTCAAAGCAAACATCTTTTCATTCCACGGAGTAATATTGGTAATTTTTCGCAGGTTCAGGGTTACAGATAGTATTGCATAAGATTCAGGAAAATTTATGGATTCGATGGATACTTCTTCTACGGGCTTGTTAAACCTGTGTTCAAGATCCATGATCAGTAGTTTATGTTTTTCGGACTTCAACAGTTCAAGCTTTTCATACCGTATTTTTTGTTGCAGCGTTTTGGTTGCCATAAATTTCAACATGCCAAATAAAATTATCAGTATCAGGGATTCGAGAACCAGAACATGGTATATGCTGAAAATATTTGGGAATACAGCGTTGAGAACTCCAAAACAAATGGCGATAAGAAGAAAACTCATATCTAATGGGGCCAAGGGTTTACTTCGAAACCGCATAAGAGTAAACATCGCAAATAATCCCAATCCAGAACCCAGGCTCAGGTCTTGCCCATAGATTACCAGGGTAAGACTGAATATGATTAAATTGATGACGGCAAGGGATATGATGAAGTGGCGTTTACTTTGCGCAAACGCCACGATCATCAAAAGTCCAGCGAGCATTGATAAATCAATGAGAAGTTGAAAGATGAAATTCATTCTTCTATTTATTAAGATTGCTTGTTTCCACTGGTACAAAATACACCTCAGAAAGAGATTTCATCTTCTCTAGTTCATTTAAAATGGTGAGATAGATGTGGTCGTCTGAATTATCTTGTGCATTGCTGATAATTTTTTCGACACTCTCCTGAAACATCATCCATGGATCAGGACGAACAACAACTTCATCAAGCATAATAATTGCTGTTTCCATCAGAATTGTACCATTGTTCTTAAAATCACTGGCAGGTATAGCAAATGGTTTGTAACCAATGTGGGTAACATGCAATTCAGAATCTGTAAATTTTTCAGGAATTACAAGCTGAAATTCCCCATTTTCGTTAGTTACAGTTCCCAGGTTTTCATTAATATACACATGACAATCTTCCATGGGTCGGTTGGTTTTTTCAGTTCTCACAATCCCGGACAGCCCGGTTTGTGCAAAGCAAAATAAAGGTGCAATCATGATTAATATTACCAGGATAGTTTTCATAATGATATAATTTTAGTGAAACAATATTTTTGAATTGTACAATTAATTAATCGAACACAGAATGGTAACCCGGCTTTTGGTAAAAAATACCATTTAACTCCATGCTTAAATAGGAAAAAAATTTAACTTAAATTTTATTTTACTTCTAGTTACCTGATTGTAAAACAGTTATCCGGACGCGCTATTATAAACCTTTATTTTTTGAGATCAATTCACTAATTTTTGAGATCAATTCACTAACTTATTCCTTTTAAACTGTGCTTGTAATCGAATTGAAATACCAAATTAAATTTAATTACGGGTTACCATTTTACCTTTTTTCAATTAAACCTGACACTAAATGGATGAAGCGGTGATAATTGAAGAAATCAAAAATGGAAACAATAATCAGTTGGCAATGATCTACCGGGAATACCGGTCAGAATTTATTGCATGGATTACCACAAATTACAGTTGTTCCCGTGATGAAGCCCGGGATGTTTACCAGGTTTCAATTCTTACACTTCATGAGAATATTCTCAATAACAAACTTCAACAATTTCAAAGCAGTATTAAGACCTATTTATTTGCAATCGGTAAAAACAAATTTCTGGAATTTAAAAAATCCGATGCACATATCAGTAGAGACACTGATATAGCAACAATTGATCTGGAGGAAGTTTCTTCCTGGGACTATGAAGAAAAGGAACTGAAACTTCAGGCAACCGAAAAAAGCCTGAAGAAACTGGGAGACCCTTGTAAAAGTCTGTTAGAATTATACTATTTCCATGGGATGTCGATGGATAAAATCGCCAGAAGACTGAGTTATAAAAACAGGGCTACTGCAAAAAACCTGAAATGTAAGTGCCTTGTGCGGTTGAGAAAAATATTTACGGAAGAATTGGAAAAAGTTAAATTGGATAATAATGGTTAATAAAGAAATTTTTATGGAAGGGATGTTTACAGATATTGAATTAATTGATAAGTATCAACGCGGATCAGCAAATGAAGTTGAAAAACGAGAGGTACAAAACCGTCTGATGGCTGATGGTGATTTCCGAAAACTGTTTGATGATATGGAAGTTATGTCTGAGGGGATCCGGCATTCCGGTGCCCGGTCTTCACTGGAAGAAAAACTTTCA
>JACZXH010000086.1 GCA_022571715.1 Bacteroidota bacterium
AAATCCTGAAAAAGCAAGGAAAAAAGAAAAAAACGTGTACAAACCTATTATTGATTGGTTTGGAGAAGGGAACATGCTTGACTTGCTCTCTGATCTCTCCGATAAAGATTTCAGAAAAGTGCTCAACAAGGTACCGGGCTTGAAAAACCTTGCAGAAAATATTTTCCGGAAAACTGACCAATCGACCATTTACTTAATGATGGAGTTTGCGCTGCACGGACTTGCCGAGTACAGCATGCTAAGTAAAAACCACATGGAATCCGGACTCCAGTTTAAGGATCTGCTAAGTAGCATGTTTGCCATGCCCGAACCAGGAAGTGAGGAAGATGACGAGTCTGTTGCATAGCCTTAATGATTCTACAATTTTAAGTTGTTAATAATGACAGTACAGGAGCTTAAAAAATTGGTTGAAGCGGGTGAAGGCCAGCATATAGAATTCAAAAAGAAAATCCACCACGTTGACAAATTGCTAAAAGAGATTGTGGCATTTTCAAATGCTGATGGTGGTACGTTGCTCGTGGGTGTGCAGGACAACAAACTCATTACTGGTGTAAAAGATACCAATGAGGTTATTTCTGTGCTTACAAAAGCCATCACCGAGTTGATCAAACCAAAGATTCGGTATCATTTCAATGTGGTACCTGTTACACTTAATCGAAATGTGGTCTCTCTCTCCGTACTATCCTCGCGTTGCAAACCACATTATGTGTTACCCATTACAAATTCAGGCAAAAGAATGGCATATTACCGGTTTGGTGAAAAAAGTATCCAAGCCAGCCATGAACTTCTTAAAGTGATAAAATTCAGAACTAAATCCAGAAACGGGTATTTACTGAAATACAGTGATGATGTCAGACGCGTATTACAGTTTCTAAATAAACGCAGATCCGGTACGCTTGCCAGTTTCAGTGAATTTGCTGGACTAAACACACCTACGGCTTCTAGAACCCTCGTTGACTTGGTTTTGGCCAATGTTTTAAAACTGATCCCGAGAGACAATGAAGATTTGTACGTACTTAATGACCGATTTTAATTTTTAGGTTCTCCTGTTATTTTAATGGGAATGATCAAATATGGAAATGTGTCCAACTGCATAAATTATTGAGTGCGTCAATATTATTATTGTTCATTTTGAATATTCCTTTCCCGGTCATCCTTTTTAATAAAATTTTATTTTAACATTTAAGCATTTTAACATTCTGTTATAAATCCAGCTCTATAAATTCGTGGTAAAGCCAATTTTTATTCATATTCTGACACAGTTTGGGTCTGGAATAATTAATTTTGTGTATAAATCCATTAGCAGGAATGGCAAAAGAAAAGAAGAATGATGGGAAAATATTTGTATTAGATACTTCTGTAATTCTTTTTGAACATAATTCAATACTCAATTTTGATGAGCACGATGTAGCTATCCCTATTACGGTGCTCGAAGAACTGGATCAGTTCAAAAAAGGAAACGATACAAAGAATTTTGAAGCGCGTGAATTTACCCGGCTGCTCGACTCACTTGCCGAAGGCCATACACTGCAGGACTGGATCCCGCTAAACGGTAAATCCAAGGGAAATTTTAAGGTACTGATGAATCCTGCCTCTCAAAAAATTGATAGTACCAAAATTTTTGGTGAAGACAAGCCTGATCACCGGATACTAAATGCAGCACTTTATTTGCAGGAGAATGTCAAAAATAAAAAGGTGATTCTTGTAACTAAAGACATTAACCTGAGATTAAAAGCAAAATCACTGAATCTTACGGCCGAAGACTATACAACTGGAAAAGTACAAAATGTGTCATCGCTTTTTTCAGGTACTCGACTCATTAACAAAGCCTCCCCGGAATATATTGATGAACTTTACAGGAATGGATTTAATGATGCATCCCCGATCCTTGGGGATGAAAAACCAGTTGACAACAGTTACTTCATTATTAAAAACGGCAAAAAATCAGTTCTGGCATACTACAATCCTCAGAAAGAAGTGATTGAAAAAGTGGAGAAACGTTCAGCGTATGGCATCAAACCTAAAAATGCCGAACAAACATTTGCCATACATGCCATTTTGAATCCGGAAGTCAAGCTTGTAAGTATGAACGGAGTAGCTGGTACGGGTAAAACCTTGTTAGCACTGGCCGCTTCACTGGAACAGAAACGCAGTTTCAGACAAATTTACCTTGCCCGGCCAATCGTTCCACTAAGTAATAAAGACATTGGGTATCTTCCGGGCGATATCAATTCGAAGCTTAATCCCTATATGGAACCATTGTGGGATAACCTGAAATTTATACAGAATCAATGGAATGAGTCAGACAAAGAATATGCAAAAATTGCTGATATGATTACCCAGGAGAAACTGGTCATAATCCCGCTTGCCTATATCCGGGGCAGGAGTCTTTCCAATATTTGTTTTATTGTGGACGAAGCCCAGAACCTGACTCCTCATGAAGTAAAAACAATCATCACCCGTGCAGGCCAGAATACCAAGATTATTTTCGCCGGCGATATCAACCAGATTGATACCCCCTACCTCGATTCGGAAAGTAATGGTCTATCTTATCTGATCGATCGGATCAAAGGACACCCTCTGTATGCACATATAACGCTTCAGAAGGGAGAACGATCAGGGCTTGCCAACCTTGCCAATGACCTTTTATGACTGTTTGATTTAACACATTACAACATGAAAAAAAAAATATACGAGTGGCACGATAAACTGGAATTTGGAAAATATAAAGGCATGCACTTAGATGAGGCCTTTCAGAAGAATCCTGACTATATAGAAAAATGCCTGATTGAGAATGCTGAATTCAGCATCACCGCAGATACGCGAAAACACCTCGAAGACCTGATACCCCGGTTTACTTTCTCGGAGAATGCTCTGAAATGTATTGTCAATCAAAGAAAATACAGCAGCAAGCCCGGTGAATCGGAATTTAAGTTATACCCATCGGGTGATCCTTTTATTCAGCCAATCGATGACATAGGTTATGATGAATAAATTTAGAAAATTCATATCCCTTGCTCATAAATAAGCTATTCCCAAATACGCGGGGTTACCTATTGCCTTATATTTGCATACTTAATAAAGCGATACAAGGTTATGCCTTTTGACAAAGATTATTTAGAACTAAACGACGAGCTTGAACGGTTCAGGAGGATGGATTTCTACAGGTATAGCACTTTCCTTAATCACATTGAGAAAGCATTCGATACCTATAACAAAATAGAGGATGAAGAAGCACGGCAGGCTTTACTGAGATTCGCCAAAGACATTATTCGTCGGTTTATTGTAACATATGGAGCCAACAACATGCCTGAAAATATTCGTAAATCTGCGCAGGAACTGATTATCAGTAAGGACTGGAATTTTAATTAATCCTTAATCAAATTGGGTTAAAAAATATATTACACCCTGACGGAAGGCCTAATCTGGCGAATGGCACTTCTCCCATTTACTTGACGAACTCATATTTTAAGATTATATTGAGGATAATTTATTTAGCCTCAGTTATGACTTTAAAAAGGGCAATAATTTTTCTTTTCATGTCAGGCATATGCCTGACATGGGGATGTCAAAAACAATCAATACAGCAGCTACCAAATATAATAATCATATTTGCCGATGATCAGGGCTATGGGGACCTGGGCACGTACGGTGCCATCGGATATACCACACCCCATTTGGATAAACTTGCAGCTGAAGGTATTCGTTTCACCAATTTTTATTCCGCTCAGGCCGTATGCAGCGCCTCCAGGGCCGGATTACTTACCGGATGCTATCCTAACAGGATAAACATACATGGTGCGCTGATGCCGTGGTCAAAAAACGGACTTCATGAAAATGAAATAACCATTGCAGAGATGCTGAAGCCAAAAGGGTACGCAACCGCCATTTTTGGGAAATGGCATCTGGGGCATCAAAAGAAATTTCTTCCTCTGCAACATGGATTTGATGAATACTTCGGTCTCCCCTACTCCAACGATATGTGGCCCGTCAATTTTGATGGCACCCCAAATACGGATACTACTAGTTGGAAAGCACGATACCCAATATTACCACTGATTGACGGCAATGAAAAAATAGGTGAAATCAAAACATTTGAAGACCAGGCAACACTCACCACCCGGTACACGGAACGGGCAGTTCAATTTATTGAAAAGAACAAAAATCAACCGTTTTTCCTCTATATGCCCCATTCCATGCCCCATGTACCACTGGGTGTTTCGAATAAATTTAAAGGTAAAAGCAAACAAGGCATGTATGGTGATGTGATCATGGAAATCGATTGGTCAGTTGGAAGGATAGTGGAGGCGCTGGAAACCAACGGTCTTTCAGATAACACACTTATAATTTACGTTTCTGATAATGGCCCCTGGTTAAACTTCGGAAATCATGCAGGCTCAACCGGAGGTTTACGTGAAGGTAAAGGAACCAGTTTTGAAGGAGGCCAGCTTGTACCAGCTATCATGAAATGGCCGGATAAAATTGCAGCAAACCAGACAAAAAACACACTCATGTCAACCATCGATATCTTACCCACAATTGCAGAAATTACAGGTACACCTTTGCCTGAACACAAAATTGATGGTATAAATATGCTGCCAGTACTATTGGGAGATAATGTCAACCCACGTGACCATTTTTTCTACTATTATGGAGTCAATAATCTGGAAGCTGTGCGAAAAGGGCATTGGAAATTGATTTTTCCCCACAAACACCGGTCTTATATCGGCCATGAACCCGGAAACGACGGTTGGCCGGGATCTACACATACTGATTCTATCAGTCTGGAATTATACAATTTGCGCCGAGATCCGGGGGAACGGTATAATGTGATCGATCGACATCCTGATATTGTAGAGCAGCTAAAAATACTCGGTGAAAAAGCACGTGAAGATATGGGCGATGCGATTACAGGGAGAGAAGGCAAAAATAATCGTGATTGTGGCTGGGTTGATCAACCAGAATAGCATATGAGAAAACTTACAACTAATAAAAACATACCCATGAAAACAAATCGCAGAAAATTTATTAGCCAATCTGCAACAGCTTTGGCAGGGCTTACCATTCTTCCAACAACATCATTCAGTCAGTTTGCAGCAAGTGATACCATTAACTTAGGTGTAATCGGTGCAAACGGTATGGGTTGGGCCGATATAAAGTCATCATTACGAAATGAAAATGTAAACTGCATCGCCATTTGCGATGTAGATCGGTCTGTGCCTGACCGGAGAAAAAAGGAATATTCCGAATCAAGAAGTAATTCCGTACAATTATACCGTGACTATCGAAAGTTACTCGACAACAAAGATATTGACGCTGTAGTCATCGGTACTCCTGATCATTGGCATTGTAAAATAATGGTGGATGCCCTTGAAGCCGGTAAACATGTATATGTTGAAAAACCCCTTGCCAACAGTGTGGAGGAGTGTTATATCATGGAAAATGCAGCAAAAAAATACAATAAAGTGGTACAAGTGGGTCAATGGCAGCGAAGCGGTACACACTATCAACATGCCATTGAGATTGTACGATCGGGAGATCTGGGGAAAATCAGGACGGTAAAGGTCTGGGCATACCAGGGCTGGATGAAACCTATAGCTGTAAAACCCGACAGCCCTCCGCCTGTAGGAGTTGACTATAAAATGTGGTTGGGTCCGGCCCCTGATCGGCCTTTTAATCCAAACCGGTTTCACTTCAACTTCAGGTGGTACTGGGATTATGCAGGGGGATTAATGACTGATTGGGGTGTACATGAAATTGATATTGCGTTGTACGCCATGAATGTAAACGCGCCATTATCTGTGACTGCATCAGGCGGTAAATTTGCCTATCCTGACGATGCTTCTGAAACACCTGATACCCTTCAAGCGGTATTCCAATATGACGGCTTTACTATGCTTTGGGAGCATGCAACTGGAATAGACGGCGGAAACTACGGGCGAACGGAAGGTATAGCATTTATCGGGAATAATGGCACCCTGGTATTAAACAGGCAGGGGTTCGAGATAATTCCTGAAGAAGAAACCCGGGATGGTAAACGTATGTTCAAGATGCCTGATATAGCTGACCAACCCCGGCAAGGCAATTACCTTGACCTGCATACCAGAAATTTTGTGGAAGCAATTCGTAAAAATGATCCTTCCTATGCAAAATGCCCTCCGTCAAGCGGAAGTACGGCTGCCATAAACGCACACATGGGTAACATTGCATATCGAACAGGTAAAAAAATCTATTGGGATAATGAACGTCATGAATTTAAAAATGATGTAGAAGCTACAAGTATGATTACTGCGAAGTACCACAATGGATGGCAACTGCCGAAGGTTTAATAATTTGAGTTGATTAGCATTTGTTTTGGCAGATAACTATGAACCTGTATTGTTAAAGATTGTACAGCATCCATCCTGTCTTTTACACTAATTTTTTGAAAATTATGCAGTATCATTTTTAAAAATTTGGTTCATTCATTGATGGAAACTTGAAAACAGATGACTATGAACTATGAATCCATAATCGTAAATTTGTAGTATGGAGATAAAAACTGATTTATATTTAGGTGATTGCAATGAAGAACTAAAAAAACTACCTGAAAATTCAATAGATCTGATTTTTACTTCTCCCCCCTACGCTGACCAGAGAAAAAACACTTACGGAGGTGTACATCCCAATAAGTACGTTAAATGGTTTTTACCTATTGCAGAGCAACTTTATCGCATACAAAACCTACAGGAACTTTCATATTAAATATTAAAGAAAGAGTAGTTAGTGGAGAGAGAAGTACCTATGTAATGGAGCTCATCCTTGAAATGAAAAAACAAGGCTGGTTTTGGACTGAAGAGTACATCTGGCATAAAAAGAATTGTTATCCAGGTAAATGGCCCAACCGCTTCAGAGATGCCTGGGAAAGATTGCTCCAATTCAACAAGTACAAGAAGTTCAATATGTACCAGGAGGAAGTAATGGTTCCTATGGGCGACTGGGCAAAAACCAGATTGAGAAACTTAAGCGACATAGACAAGACAAGAGACGAGTCAAAGGTTGGTAGTGGTTTTGGAAAAAATATTTCGAACTGGCTTGATAGGGATAAGGCTTATCCAACAACTGTACTTCACTTGGCAACTGAGTGTAATAATAAAAATCACAGTGCGGCATTTTCGGAAGAACTCCCTGAATGGTTTATCAAACTATTTACAAAAGAAGGTGATACGGTGCTTGATCCTTTTATGGGCTTTTATTTGGGCGTGCCCCTTCACTCCGCTACGGGTCGGGTTATCCGCTGCAAATCCTCTCTACGTTACGGGCTTTCTGCTACTTTCCCTCACACAATGAACAATGCAGCATAGCAGGAAAGGCGATGAGTTACGAAGGCAAAATGTTACTACAGCTAAGAATGCCTGGCCGTATGGAGGTAGAAGAAGCTTTGCTGATTGCCTTGTTCAAGCATAATGGAGTAATCAAGGAATTTGGTTTAAGTGAAGAAATTGTCTCTGAAATAGCAGATGAATTTAGTCTTAACGAAGAACAGCGATCTGCTTATTTAGAAACTATATATCGTAAAGAAAGCAGAATCAAGAAATCAGGGCTTTGGCATCGATTACTTTTTCGTGCTGCTGATGTCTTGGCCAAGGAAAAACTTGTTTCCCGTCCTACTCAAACACTGAAGCTCACAAACAAAAGAGAATGGATGCTTACTGAAAAGGGCTTTGATAAGGTACTTGAACTTTCAAACATTCCGGCTACACAAAAAGAGTTTCTGCCAACTAAGTCCTTTGAAGTCCAGAAGGTGGTGAAGAAGTTGAATGAAATCAAAAGACCCATAGATTACGACCCTTTTGATAAGAAAAAGAAAGTTTTCAAAACAAGTAGGAATACTACATTAAGAACAAGGGGGTTTCGACAGGCGGTTATTGAAGCTTATGATTGCAAATGCGCTGTTTGTGGATTAAAAATATACTCGCCTGATACTTTATCTTGGGAAATAGAGGCCGCCCATATAGTGCCAAACCGTGTCAAAGGCAAAGATGATTTATGGAACGGATTGGCTTTATGTCATTTACATCACTGGGCTTTTGATGTCGGATGGTTCACATTACTAAACAATTTTAAAATACAGGTTTCATCACAGATAGATTCTTTACCTTCTGGTTACGGGAAAGTGGGGAACTATGACCTTCTGAATTCTACAAGTAACGATTCAAGAATATTGTTACCGGATAGAAAAGAAATTTACCCACATAGAAATGCAATGAAATGGCACCGTGAAAATATTTTTCACCAATAAATAACCATACAATGGAAAATCAGAACAAAGAAGAAATTATCTACTCACTAGACATCACTGATATTCAGACAGTGGCTGAACAAGAAATTGAAAGAGAATTAACGATTAACGAAATAGAGAAAATTAAAGATTTAATCGCTGAAAAAATTGATTGGTATGGGACAATAGCTGATTCAATTAGTGAGAAGATAGATGTATCTGATTGAAAGTCAGATTGCCAAAATGGCTTCAGACTTTAAGACAGCCAAAAGGACTTTAAGGACAAGTAATTCAGGACTAAATATTGTGGCTGTCAATGGCTGTTGTTATGGACGAGACAACAATGCCGACAAAGGAGACTATTTCAAATACTGCGGACAAACATTTTGGGAGTTCATTTCAGGAGACACTGGCCTATACATAGAAATCATAGAACCTCTTGGCTACAAGGCCAAACAAAAAAACGACGAATTCCAAAAATCATACTCTCAGATGATAAACATGTTCACAAGAGAGTTTGGTAACAACTTTTGCGACCATAGCGGAGCAATTGATTGGGAGAAATTAGTGAAGTTTAATTCTTCAGCGACACCACCCAAAAGTAAAAAGAAATAAAGAGATACTTAAAACATACGTTTGCTAATTATAACTTCAATTAAATTGTGATCCCAAAACTATTTTTAGCACCCCTATACATACAAGTATCAGATCAAAAAATACAGAGTTTTTATTTCGTTGATTCCAGAAGAGAAAACTGTTAAAAGCGTCCGAAGATTTAAAATACAAGACATCCCGGATCAATTCAAAATGACTGCAAGGATTTCATACAAATCTTTGAACCCGGTTATTTTCCAAAAAAAAAGTGTTTCCTCCACGCATATGCTTTGGCATACATATTGGTATTCCAAATACTATTCATATAACCTGACCGTTATATTACCATGAACAAAATCAGAAACTTCTTTTGGCTCTGTTCAGGAGCCAACAAAGATCTGCTTGTAAAAAGCCCAACTGAAGCAAGCAAATATGCCGGCATCGGAGCAACAGTTTTCTTTACAGGAATATTTGCCTCGCTGGCAGGATATTATGCATTGTATACAGTATTTGATCTTGTCTTGGCAGCTATCCTGGCGGGATTGATCTGGGGAACGATGATCTTTAACCTGGACCGGTACATTGTGTCATCAATGAGAAAAAAAGAAACACTGATTAGTGAACTTAAAATGGCCGCTCCACGGATTATATTGGCAATATTAATCGCCATAATAATCTCCAAACCGCTGGAAATGAAGGTATTTGAAAAGGAAATCAACAGTGAACTCATCATAATGAACCTGGAAAATCAGCAGATACGTGAAAATATTGTAAAATCAAGATACCAGGGAGAAATGGAAACATTGAAGGTAGAAATCAGTTCTTTAAATAATGAAGTTTTAGACAAAACAAACTCCAGGGATACCTTACGAAGAATAGCTCAAAAAGAAGCAGATGGCACGGGAGGAACAATGCGCAGAAATGCAGGGTCAATTTATAGAATAAAAAAGGCCGATGCTGACCAAGTGGAAAAGGAACTTGAAGGAATGAGGGCTGTGAACAACACGTTAATTGCAGAAAAACAGTTCAGAATGGCAACCCTTTCTCAAAACCTGCAATCAGAAATAGTTGGGATGGAAGCATCTTCACTGAATGGGCTGGCGGCCCGGATGGAAGCACTCAACCGGCTTACATTATCCAGCAATGCTATTTGGGTGGCTAATTGGTTCATTCTTCTTTTGTTTATTGCCACTGAGTCCGCTCCCGTATTGGTAAAACTGCTTTCGCCCAAAGGTTCGTATGACTATGAACTGGAAACCGTGGAGTACAAATCGAAAGCAGATAATTTGCGTGAACGAGCCAATATCAACAAACTGATAAAAATAAAAACAAAAGGAATGCCCGTTTTTGAAAAAGAATATATAGATAAACAACTTGAAATCGGCCTGGCCAGCGGATCGAAATTTTAAGTAAGTGGTATGTTTTAATCCCTACTCTGTTTGCTTACCTAACGTAATTAAGTTTAAAAAAATATGGCCCTCTGCCGCAAGTCTTGAAGCCGGCAATAGCCTAAGCCTGACTTTTGTAGATAAATTAATACTACTCAATAATTTTTACCTCTAGCCGGGATATCCCATTTATTGTAAATATTGCGGTTTACTTATATTTTTGCATGCCTTTGCAAATGCATTGTAAACAGAGATATTTCGTTAATAGAAAGGAATTCGTTTGGTAAATCATGGCCTCATAGTTCAAGGGATAGAATAGGAGTTTCCTAAACTCTAGATCCAGGTTCGAGTCCTGGTGAGGCTACAAATCTATTCAACCTGTCCGCCTTTCTCATATGTTAATGGGCTTTTAATTAAACTGCATCATTTTACGAAAAGATATTCTCAAAATTCAATCTTCTTATCCGGTATATAGTTGGGGAATACAGTCATGTGGATTTTTTTGACTTCCCTGAAAAGTATCTCTCTCAGTTGCGATATATTTTCTTTGGTTACCGCCGAAATAAATACTTTATATACATTTGACGAAGCCGGTATTCCTGAAGCCATGTATGCTGCGGATGTCCCGTTTTCGCGCCCTTCGACTGTAAGCGAATCCGGAAGCTTATCTATTTTATTAAAAGCAACTATGGTGGGTTTATCGAGCGATTCAAGTTCTTCCAGTGTGTCGTTCACCACTTTTATCTGCTCTTCAAAGGAAGGATGCGATATGTCCACTACATGCATCAGAATATCCGCATCGCGCACATCATCCAAAGTAGACTTAAAGCTTTCAACCAATGCGTGAGGAAGTTTGCGGATAAATCCAACCGTATCAGTAAGCAAAAACGGGATCCGGTTTATCACCACTTTTCGGATGGTAGAGTCTACGGTTGCAAACAATTTATCTTCCACAAAAACGTCCGCTTTGGTCAGCAATTTCATTATGGTGGATTTACCAACATTTGTATAACCCACCAACGCCACTTTTACGATATTTCCCCGCGATTTACGTTGGGTAATGGCCTGTCTGTCAATTTTATCAAGCTTCTTTTTCAGCACAGTTATCTGCTTTCTGATAACACGGCGGTCCGTTTCGATTTCCATTTCACCGGCACCACCACGTGTACCCGTACCTCCCCGTTGCCGTTCCAGGTGTGTCCACAATCTGGTAAGACGCGGCAGCAGGTACTGGTACCTGGCAAGTTCAACCTGTGTTCGTGCCTGGGAAGTTTTTGCTCTTTTTAAAAATATATCAAGTATCAGGAGACTCCGGTCATAAATCTTGCAGTCTAGCTCTTCTTCCAGATTACGCAACTGGCTTGGAGACAGGTCGTCGTCAAAAATAACCATATCTGTTTCCCGGCTTTTTACAAATTCACTTATCTCTGCCAGCTTCCCTTTTCCAACAAAAGACCTTACATTCGCTGCTTGTGCTTTCTGGATAAACATCTTCGTGGTTACTACTCCCATGGTAGTGGCCAGGAATTTCAGTTCTTCCAGATACTCTTTTGCTTTTTCGAGGTTTTGATGATTGGTGGCTAAAGCCACTAATACAGCCGTTTTTTTGGGGGGATGGGTGGAATAATATTGTGTCATCTGGTTACACTTCTTACTCGCAAAAGTATTCCATCTGTATATTTATTGTTTTACATTTGCAAAAAGATTATTTTTAATTTTCAAGGTTACTTTACAGTTTATCAGTGTATAAATACATAGCAGATTCTTATAGGCAGATAATTTTTACATCTTTAATCCTGCCAATTTTTTAATATGAAGATTGCAATTGTACTTAACACATCCTGGAATATCTACAACTTCCGGTTAGGATTGGTAAAAAAACTGATTACGAAAGGCAATAGCGTGTATGCCATTGCTCCTCACGATGAATATTCGGAGAAACTGGAGAATATTGGTTGCAGGTATATTCCAATAAGAATGGATTCAAGAGGAATAAATCCCCTGAAAGATATTGCCCTTATAGTTGAACTTTTTGCTATTTATAGAAAAATTAAACCGGATGTAATTCTGCATTATACCATTAAACCTAATATTTACGGGACCATGGCTGCAAGGCTGCTCGGAATACCCGTAATCAACAATGTGTGCGGCCTGGGTACCGCATTTCTGAAAAAAAACATACTTTCGAAAGTGGCCGCAACACTTTATAAAATAGCCTTCAGGTCTTCGAGAAAGATATTTTTTCAGAATGATGAAGACAAGATATTTTTTGAGAAAGCAAAAATAGTGCGAAAAGATCAGGCTGAAGTTCTGCCTGGATCCGGTATCGATCCTGAAATTTTTAAATCCTCAGGCCGGATCGTCAAAAATAAAAAATTCACCTTTTTACTTATTTCAAGGCTCATCCATGATAAAGGTGTTCTTGAATATATCGATGCGATTAAGATACTCAAAGAACAAAATATCGACGCCAACTTTCAGTTATTGGGCAAGAAGGACCCTAAACACCGCAGAGGAATACCCGAAGAGCTTATTAATCAATGGATGGCTAACAACGTTGTGGACTATCTGGGATCTACGAATGATGTGAAGCCATTTATCGAAAATGCCGACTGCGTTGTATTACCTTCGTATCGTGAAGGTACGCCCCGGACATTGCTTGAGGCGGCAAGTTTTTCCAAACCCATTATCGCTACCCGCGTAGCCGGATGTACGAATATTGTCGTTGATAATCAAAACGGATTTCTCTGTAAAGTAAAAAACAGCAAGGATCTGGCGGATAAAATGAAGAAAATGGCAGGTCTGGATGAAACGAAACGTGCCGAAATGGGTAAAAACGGACGCAACCGGATCGAACAAGTATTTGATGAGAAAATTGTGATCAGCAAATATTTGTATGCAATCGATAAGTTAGCAAGATAAATTTTGAATATCTTGGTGGCAGTATATACCTATTGCCATGGAAATAAAACCAACAGGATTTGAAGGTCTGGTTGAAATAATACCGAAAATTTATAAAGATCACAGAGGGTATTTTCTGGAAACATTTCGCACCGATGTGCTGGATGATTATGGGTTAATGTCCAATTTTGTTCAGGACAATCAATCCTTTTCATTCAAAAACGTAATACGGGGACTACACTTGCAGATACCTCCCCACGACCAGATCAAACTGGTAAGGGCTGTTACCGGCAAGGTCATGGATATTGTTGTTGATGTAAGAAAAGAATCCGCTACCTTCGGGAAGCATTTTAAATGCCTGCTTGATAGTGACCAGGGTAACATGCTTTATATTCCTACTGGTTTTGCTCACGGCATAGCCGTTTTGGAAAATACCGTGTTCGCTTATAAATGCTCTACATACTACAATATAAATGCGGAAACCGGAATATATTATCATGATACTGATTTGGCTATTGATTGGGGAATTGACGATCCTGTAATTACAGATAAAGATAAATTACTGCCTTCATTTGAAGAATTCTGTGCAAAATATGAACTTTAGGAATATAAGAACCGGCATATATATCATCTTACTGGCCTCATTATTCGGAGCCTGTAAATCGTATAAGCAGCATTTGATGTTTAAATACGAGGAAGGATATCCTTTTGCCCTGCTTCAGGCAGATGCACTGGCTGCAGAACGAAATCATATCATCCAGCCCAACGACTATATTCTGATTGAAGTCTATACCAAAAGTGGCGAACGAATAATTGATCCTGATCTTGAATTGAACCGGTCATTAAGCAGAGACCGTAATACAGTAGCTTCCCGGCCTGAACCAGAATACCTCGTAAAACCCGACAGTACAGTAAAGCTGCCCATGGTGGGCGATATCAAGCTCGCCGGCTTTACAATCGACGGGGCAAGCAGGGTTCTAGAAGAAGCCTATTCTGAGTTTTATGAAGACACATTTGTACTTATCCGGTTTACAAACAAACGGGTAATTGTTCTGGGAGCGTCAG
>JACZXH010000020.1 GCA_022571715.1 Bacteroidota bacterium
TGACCTGATCCTGATGGACCTTGACATGCCGGCTATCGATGGCATTGATACCAGCGCCGAAGTACTTAAAAAGTATCCCGAGGTCAGAATTCTGGTGTTATCAGGATACAGCGAGGATAAATACATTTATCATCTGATCGAAATGGGGGTACATGGATACCTGACTAAAAATGCAACACCTCAAGAACTTGTTTGTCAATGGGTTTGCGGCTGCAGGAGGGATAAATGGTGGTTTGATAATGATTCCTCTCACAGAACATGCAGGTGCCTGGCTACACGCGTATGACGCGTAATAGCTTTGACGGGCGTGTCTTTGCACCATTGACGGATAATTTGTTTCAGTACACTCATAGCAATTTGTTTAGCCATAATTCAATGATCTTTTTGGTTAAAAAAACCAAAGATCATTGTGTGATGTGTACTTGTCAGCCAGACTGGTTGGCTAAAATCAGAGTAGGCACCCGCCTGCTGCCTACCGGCAAGGGAGGGACGGTCACTCCCGCCAGGGGGATCAACATTGCCGGAATGTCAGTTTTCCCCTCAAATTCAGAGGGGTCATTAGCCCCGGGATAGGGGGTCAACAGCAAACGGAATGGGGTCAATGGGAAACGGAATGTGCAGTAAGCAAAGAGGAAAATTTTCAGGAACTATCGTTTCCACTTCTTCATAATTTCCAATGCCCGGTCCTGCCAGGTCAGCTATTTTATCATTCATTTTATTATGTATTTTGTTGAATCGAAATATTTTGTGCCTCCACAAAATAATAATTTCGATATTTTCCCAACAATGAGAATTGTCACAAAAGCAACTGTGATTAGTAAGTCCGGTAAACACTTCCATACATCGGAATCCGGATTATATCTCAAGGCATGAGAGAAGTCCAATTTATTTTTTATTCAGTCTCTTGAATTTACTTAAAAATCCTTTTATGATTGATTTCTTTTCGACCAAACAGTAAATGATCGTTAGAATGTAAATCAAATATAAATTCGTATTATAAGCGGAAGAATAAAACCCAATAACAACTATTGCAATCTGATAAAACAAAAGGGAAAAGAAGATCAAGGCCACCCAATCTCTTAATAGTTCTTTGCCTGAAAAGAAAAGATAAATTATGCAAGAAACAAGAAACAAGAAAAGAATAACATCTACCATTTTTTGTTGAAAACGAACAATGTTATAAGCCACTCTATTTGAATTTATTTTCCCAGCCAAGTTCTGACTAAACTGATAAATTTGTTGATCAATCTTACCTCCGATTAAATCCTCTTCATTTCTGGTGACAGAGCTCCAAATTTCCCCATTGTAAAATGGTTTTGTTACATAGGTGTCAAAATTATGGTAACATTTTTTTAAAAATTCTGATGGATCATTTTTTATAAGTTCCAACCATTTTCCTGTTAATAAACCATCTGCTTGAAGGCTTGCAGTTCTTACATTTCTTCTTAATTCTTCATCTACAATTTCTCTCATAACAGAATCCTTGTCAAAAGGGGTTATACTCCATTTATTTTCAGGTAATTGACCAAGACTTATAAATAGAAAATGACCTTTATTGGTAGTTTTTTGAAGATAATGTCCGGTTTTATGATAGCTATAAATTCCCCATGGAACAAGAAGAATAAATACCAACGAAATCCAGACAATCATATGCCAAAATCGAATAGGAATCATTTTTACAAGCGACAGTCCCCCCATTAATACAAATAAGAACAATCCAAAGAAATAATAATCCGATCTGAAATTAAGCATGAGTCCATAAAACACACCTGAAAGAATTAGGTGGAATATCTTGCCCCTCTTAATAAAAAGGAATAATGAGAAAATTGAAAACAGTAAAAGAGACGCTCCCCAACTATAAGGCCATAATACCGTGTGAAAAAAAAACCAGGGCAAACTAGTCAGACACAAGAGGCGATATAATGACCTGGAAGTAGAAGACCAATCTAGCTGTTTCAAACTGTAATCAGAATAATAGATTGATAACATTTGGACTAACTGCTGAATAAGAATAAGCCATATTTTCCGCTGAGTAATTGATACAACAAAGCCATAGCCCCACATTGGAAAAGTGTAAAGCCAAGGTTCTACTTTTAAATCAAATCCCGACAATATAAAATTGGAATAGGCAAGATAAGCAGGTATTAATCCTTGTTGGGTTTGGGCATTGAAATTTAATATACTGCAGATTAGGGTAATTACAACCAACATGGGAATAAAAAACCAATTATTTAGAAGAAGATTTTTCCCCCATCTAATTATCAACTTTATTCTGGTAATTATCTTTTTTACTTCCGCATAATATCCAATACCTGATCCAGCCAGGTCAGCAGTTTTATCATTCATTTATTGTAAGTTACGGAAATAGGTTTACAAACTACAAGCTACTTTCCGATACAAAACTTATATTATACTACTTAATCGGCTAATGGGCTTTGTATTGATAATTTATGAATTTACACTGGTATAAATATCGTAACAAATAAAAGCCAATATTTAAGGAATATCTAAATTATATACGATTTACCGCAAATCAAATTACCTCTAATTGCAGTATTCCGTTTGTGTTAGAAAGAATATTCTTTAAACTTTAAACTGTACTTTGTTTTAATTGTTACTGATATGAAAACGCATTTAAAATCTATTGCCGGAATCCTAATCGCTTTGATAATCTTTCAAAATTGTGTTTCGACAAAAAGTGTAACTGTTGACAAAGCTGGATAATTGCCGTTGTACTACCTATCATTTTTTTCTTATTTGCATAAAAGATACATACAATAACGGAAAACAACAATAAAAAAAGGAATATAAAAGAGTAAAAATAGGCTTTATTGTATTACAGTGCCACTATTAGAAATAAAGAGAAATCAATAATCACTAAAAATTCTGATTAAAAATCAGGATCCAGACCAAGTTTTTCCTGTAGGTTTTTTACCATGGGATTCTTTTCGGCCAGATGCTCAAATTTTTCCTTATTTGTATAAAGCTTATTATTGCCGGATTTTTCTTTTTGCAAATCTCCTTCAATCTTTATTATTGAATTATTAAGCTTCTCCCTGAGAAATAACAAAAGATCGCTTTTCAATTCATCAAGGATATCTAGTTGAATCGAATTGGTGAGCGTAATTGTGATAGTTGTATTTTCAATGTTAAAATGAAAGGGTTGTTTCAGAACATTTAATTCCTGTGCTTTTCCAGCCTCCTTTTTTACTTTGATAAAGTCATGCCACACATTTTCAAGATCGGTTAGGCTGAAGCTGTTATCTTTGGTTTCTACATTTACTTGCGTATTAACCCCAACAACCAGTGGATCATCCGTACTTTTTACTTCTTTCACTTCATTCAATGAAGATAAAGAGGGTATTTTCGTGGTTTTTTGTAGTTTCCGTAAATCTGGTTCCTGCAAATCGGGGGTTGTGGCAGACGTTTTATTGTAGATCTTCTGAGGTTCTGAGACCTCCGTTTTATCTGCGATAACTTTTAGTTTGTATTGTTCCTCCTGATCTGTATTTTTTCTGGCTAAACTATCAGTTTTAGTTTTTTTTTTATCGTAACTGCTATTATCAGTATTAGCATAATTGGCAAGCTTAATAGCTGATGGAATATGTGCCATTTTCATCAGCGAAAGCTCCACAAGAAGCCGTTGATTTTTGCTTGCCTTATACTGGATATCGCATTGACTTGAAATATTGATAACGGACATTAGAAAAGACATCGTGGCTTCTTTTGCCTGATCATTGTATTTGGTTTTTACATTTTCTGCAACTTCAAGCAGTTTGACAGATTTCTCATCTTTACAAACCATCAGATCGCGAAAATGCTGGCTGAGTCCAATGATAAAATTGTGGCTGTCAAATCCTTTCTTCAAGATTTCATCATACAACAACAAACCAGCAACCACATCTTCGCTCTGCAGGTATTCAGTCATTTTAAAATAGTAATCATAATCAAGAATGTGCAGGTTATCAATGGTTGCCTGGTAGGTGATCGAATTGTCAGCAGAAAAAGTGACAATCAGATCAAACAATGAAAGCGCATCGCGAAGTGCTCCATCAGCTTTCCTGGCAATAAGATGCAGCGCTTCTTCTTCTGCTTTAATTCCTTCTTTTTCAGCGATCTCTTTTAAATGCATTGTTATATCTGAAATACTTATCCTGTTAAAATCGTAAATCTGACACCTCGACAGAATAGTGGGAATTACTTTATGTTTTTCTGTGGTGGCGAGTATAAAAATGGCGTAAGGTGGGGGCTCTTCCAACGTTTTCAGAAAAGCATTGAATGCCGTATTTGAAAGCATGTGAACCTCATCAATGATATACACCTTGTAATTTCCGAATTGAGGTGGATACCGTACCTGATCGGTCAGGTTTCGTATATGATCAACAGAGTTGTTGGACGCGGCATCCAATTCGAAAATATTTAGTGAAACGTCGATTTCTCCGCTATCATAATTGTTTATCATTCTGGCCACAATGCGGGCACAAGTTGTTTTCCCAACTCCCCGTGGGCCGCAAAATAAAAGCGCTTGCGCCAGTTGGTTGTTTTCTATAGCATTTTTCAGGGTGGTTGTAATGTGTTCCTGACCGATAACTTCATCAAAATCTTTTGGCCTATATTTTCGCGCTGATACCACAAAATTTTCCATAGTTGCAAGATACTATTCTCGTGTGAATTTGGTCAATATTAATTTTTTAAATTACCTTTTTATAAAAACAATTCGGGATAAAACATACCTAATTATAATTTACATTTTTTTTAAAAAAAGTGAATGTAAATCATCTTAATGAAGGTGCAACATCATTTTTTATATGCGTATTAAATCAGTAATTTTCCGTTTATTAAATGTATCCTTCGAAACCACACTCCGATATTCTAAAATTAATAATAAACCTTAATATCAGCCATTTCCAATTAACATTTACACCTATGAAACGAATTGCAAGCCGCACGCTCACGATACTCCTGATTTTTCTTACATCCATTGCCACAAGCCAGAAGAATAAAGTCATTACTGATGGCAAAAGAAGACTGGAAGGCTTTGAATCACATAAAACGATGAAAGCCAGTTCAGCATATAAAAACCTTGCATGGCAGTTTATCGGACCGGTTAATATAAGCGGCCGGGTTACTGATATAGCTGTAGTATCACCTAAAGGCCAAAACTATACTATTTATGCAGCAGCAGCTTCAGGAGGTGTATGGAAAACCGAAAATGAGGGCACAACCTGGAATCCAATATTTGGCCAGGAAGCATCTACAAGTGTTGGTGATATCGCCATTGCCCCTTCCAATCCGGATATAATTTGGGTAGGTACAGGAGAAGCCAACATCTTTCGTAGCTCTATGTCGGGATCAGGCATTTACAAATCTTTGGATGGCGGTAAAACCTGGACCCACATGGGCCTTCCTAATTCCAATACCATTGCCCGCATTGTAATACACCAAGATAATCCTGATGTGGTGTATGTTGCAGTATCTGGTCATGAATGGACCAGGAATAAGGAACGCGGCATATTTAAAACTACCGACGGAGGTCTTACATGGAAAAAGGTGTTATATATCGATGACCTTACAGGAGGAATTGATTTGGTAATGGATCTGACAGATCCAAACACTTTGTATGCTGCTATGTGGCAGCGGATACGCGAGAAGTGGAATGACCCGAGAAACAAGGACTCATATGCTAATTCAGGAATTTATAAAACCACCGACGGCGGAAATAAATGGGAACCGGTAAATAATGGATTGCCACAGCCGAAATATCGTGGCCGTATAGGTATTGATATTGCACGGTCTGATCCACATGTATTATATGCTTTTGTTGATAATTATGAATTCGCAAGAGAATTTGAGGAAGATGAACTCGATTCGTATGGCAGACCCAAAGGAGGTGTTATCAAAGGGGCTACCGTGTACCGTACAGACGATAAAGGAGTGACCTGGGTACAGGTAAGTGGTAAAACTGAAGAAATGAAGGAGTACATGGAAAAACTTTCCGCCACTTATGGTTGGGTGTTTGGCCAGATACGCGTTGATCCCACTGATGAAAACACCATATATGTGATGGGCCTGAGGCTAAATGTTTCTATTGACGGAGGAAAGACCTTCAAACGTCTGAGTGGCATGCATGGCGACCACCACGGCCTTTGGATAGATCCTGATAACGCAAATTACCTGGTAAATGCAAATGACGGTGGAATATATGTTTCATACGATAAAGGTGTGAGCTGGAGAAATTTTCAGAATCTGATTCCTGTCATCCAATTTTTTAATATCGGATACGATATGGATGCCCCCTTTCACGTCTATGGCTCCATACAGGACCATGGCAGCCGCCGGGGCATTGTTGATCTCAGCAATGGGAGGGATAAAATTCCTGCAGTTGATTTTGAAGGCGCCCCGGGTGGAGAGGGCAGCAGCCATGCCATCGACCCTACAAACCCGAATATAGTGTACTCTGCCGGATTTTATGGCCATTTATACCGCACCGATCTCTCAAAAGGACTAAGAAAAGGTGGAAAATATATTCTGCCAAAGCAATTTCCAGATGAGCCTAATCTGCGTGGACAGTGGGTGGCGCCTTTTATCATATCACCGCATAACCCGAATATCCTCTATCATGGCATGCAGTATGTGTTTCACTCTGTCGACAGAGGCGATACCTGGGAGCGAATAAGCCCTGACCTCTCACATAACAATCCGCAGAAATCGGGGGACATACCGTACCAAACGGTGTTTACCTTATCAGAATCACCCCTGAAGTTCGGGCTGATCTATGCAGGCACCGATGATGGCCGGTTGCATGTAACAAAAAACGGAGGTAAAAGCTGGAGCGAAATTGTGAAAGGGATTGCTGCAAACCGGTGGATATCACGTGTGGAGGCTTCACGGTACGAAATGGGTACAGTTTATATGAGCCAGAATGGCAAACGAGAGGATGATTATGCGGCATACATTTGGAAATCGACTGATTTTGGAAATACCTGGGAGGATATTTCTGCCAATATTCCACTGGGTCCGGTGAATGTGATACGCGAGGACCCAATTGATAAAAGTATCCTCTATGTTGGTACTGATATAGGGGTATATGTATCAAAAAACCAGGGTAAAAACTGGTCAGTTCTGGGTGATCTGCCATCAACATTTGTTCATGATTTAATCATCCACCCCAGAGATAATATTATTGTAATAGCTACCCATGGCAGAGGAATGTGGGCAATGGATGCAAACCTGGTTAATGGTGGCCGAAAAACAGAAAGAGATCAGTAAAAACAGGTAATCAATTTGCTGATGAAGTACCGAAGATTAAGCTGCAATTATTTTCATGGCCCGTTATATTGTATTTCCAGTGTGTTTGTGATACCACAGGGTGCACAGTAATTCAGTTCCTGAATTTTTGATGATAACATTAATTCGGCAATTATCCGATAAGTTTCGCTATCTGTTTTTTCGAAAAATATTGACCCGTTCTGATCAATTTCCAAGCAATACGGAAACGCACATTGATTTATGATGCTGATGCCCGAATTTTCTACAAACCAGTGTTGAGATTCAGATTCTGAATCCCAAGGTCCGATTATTTTATCCGGATTATTAACAAAGAAAAAAATACGGATGCTTGGATGTGTACTGTAAACGCATCCTGAATGCGGTATTTCCGAGACATATTTTTGAGAACAATAAATAACAGCTATCAATTAATTGAATTAGATCAAAGCATTAAATTTGGAATTATAGGTAAGCTACAGATATGACTACTTCAGTAATTTTTATCCTTTGGTTGCAGATCTGTGCAGTCAAGACGCAGAATCATTTGCCTGCAGTATTCGAGCAACTGGAAGGTACGTGGAGGAGGACAGGAATTTCGGAACAGTATGAATATTGGCAAAAGGGTGAAAAGGACACCATGGTAGGGGGGGCATATAAAATGGTTGATGGAGAAAAGAAGGCTTTGGAAAAACTAACTATCCGGTATCATGAAGGACATTACCTGTATATTGCGGATGTACCTCACAATCCTGCACCGGTTGATTTTCTGATCACAATTTATGATGAAAAAGGATTCTTTTCTGAAAATCCTGCCCATGATTTTCCAAAGTGGATTAAGTATCAGTTTATGTCACCTGATATCCTGAATGTATTGATTGGTGATAAAAAAGACACCATAGAATTCAATTTTTCACGCGTGGATTAGTTAGCGTGAACTGAGTGTTCATATTCTTCTAACGCAGTAAATTCTACATGTGTTTGCACATGATTCAGTAAAAACACCACATATTTTAATTGTATTGTGCGGATATTACCCGAAATGGTGGGGGAATATACCCTTTATAGGTATCCGTTATAAACCGATGGTTGCTTTTGAGTATAAACAGGTAAAAAGCAATCATTATGGACACAATTGTTGGTTATGTTACTTATGTTTTTGATGACAGTACGGTGAAAATTCACATTACGCATCAGTATCCGGAAAATAAAAATCTTTATTTGCCGGAAGAAAAACTTAAAATCACAGGCTTGGATGGGATCAGGGATACAGAAAAGGCTATTGGTGTTAAGATCAGCCTGATTTATGAGTTGCTGTGTAAAAAGATATCTGTAAAGGTATTGCGACGCGATCAATTAGGGCTGCTTGGTAAAATTAAAATTCTGCCCGAATTCATCGCTTAATAATCGCGATTATTACTAATAACCGTTAACCGTTTAATAAATAATTAATATTATGATTTTTGTATTTTTATTAACTATTCTGGTAACAATGGCTCTTTTGTACAGGGTTTTGAACAATTCCAAAGTTACAATTAGTAAGAGAAATGAAAAGGTATGAACAAGAATTCAGATTTATTGTTGAACCAGTAAATTAAATTAATTCTACTTCATCAAAACTCATGCCTGAAGGGGACATAGTCAAATTGTACTTTTAATAATGGGTATTAAAACCCAGGGCACGCCCCGGACCCTTTTTTCCTAAGGAAAGCCTCGAGGAATTAAACTTTACCCTCTAGTCAGAAGCTACGTGTCGCCGTAGATTTACAGGTTCTGTAATAGTCTATGCACGTCGTCGAAGCTGGTGACACAAGCGGAACGCGAAGGAGGATTTAAATATCCAGTCCGTTTTGAACGGCGTATCTGACAAGACCTGCTGTTCCTTTCACATCCAGCTTAGCAGCCAGTGCAGCCCGGATTTTCTCAACCGTCCGCTCACTCAGATAAATTACTTCAGCGATTTTATGTGTTGTCTTTTCTTCGCAGATCATTTTTAGTACCTGCTTTTCGCGAGCGGTAATCTCTTTTTTAGACCGGAAGGAAGGCTTATCTGATTTCAAAATAATACCTTTTCGCATAGCATTTACCATCACATCGTTATAATGAAAACCGCTTGAAAATATATCGTCAATGGCCTTTTCAAGTTCTTGAGACGTTGCATTTTTGGGCAGGTATCCATGGACCCCCATTTCGATCAGGTGATAAATGTATTTATCCTCGCTATATCCTGATAACACCAGAATTCTGACATCGGGATACTTTCTAAGTACTTCGGCGCTGGTATCAAAGCCATCCATAACCGGCATGTCGAGGTCCATCAGGATCAAGTCACAGACGAAAGTTTTTAAAAGCGCCAACACTTCTTTTCCGTCCGATACACCTTTTACTTCCGTTGCACGCTTATTTTTCTCAATCACTTTGATCAGCCCTTCACGAACAAGGGTATGGTCATCCGCCACAATAATTTTTAGTTCACGGGTAATCATAGTACTGGCCTTATAAATCGCCTGAAATATAGTGATAAACATGGAATTTCAGTTCCTGTTTTCAGATGAATATAGGAATTTGCAAGCACACTTATATTCATTTTTCCATGAAACATATGCCTTTCCACTTGTCTATTATATCAACAGAACATCAATAAATCGCTTCCGAATCAATAATTTCAACTCCGGCATCGCGCATATCGCTGATGGATTTTTCCGAATCACCGCGCTGCAGATCAACACCACGGATAGCATCTTCAATCAGATATACATGAAATCCTTCACGCACCGCATCCAGACAGCTTGCTTTTACGCAGTAATCCGTGGCCAGTCCGCAAATATACAAATCGGTAATGTTACGGGTTTGAAGCCACTGAACAAAGTCAATGTTGGTAGCTTCAAAAGCCGAATATCCATTGTCTTTATTGTAGGTGCCTTTAAGAAGTACCAGGTCTATGCTATTTGTATCAAGCTCTGGGTGAAACTTTGCCCCTTTTGATCCTGCCACACAGTGAACAGGCCATTTTTGAAAGTGTACGGATTCTGTAGGATGCCAGTCTTTGGAAGCACAGATAACCGGGAATTCAGCGATTAATTTGTTGATTAGGGGTACAACCTTCTCTCCTTCCGGAACAGCCAGGGTGCCTCCCGGGCAAAAGTCATTTTGCACATCTACTATCAGTAAGGCTTTAGTCTTTTTCATCGATGTTTTGAAAGATGGTATTTACCATTGAATTTTTGAGCGTTTCCAGTTTCTTGCTCAACCGCACAGGGTATGTTTCAGAAACCGTTAATTCTTTTAATTTACCAGGCAATTTTGAAAGCCTTTCCGTGCAATATTCACTGATTTCGGTCAAATTGTAGTCAGAATGACAGACGCTTCCATCTATAGTGACTTGGTTCAGCAAGATTTCTTTTAGGGCACGATCATTTTGCGTGGTTACTTCGTCTTCCAGTACGATGAGATCTTCCATAAAGCAACCCGATATGTCAATGCTCCTGATAACCTGTTTTTTCCCGGGTAGCAGAATTTTTTCAGTACTTTCTGATAATTTAATACGGGCCTGACCGTCGAACGACGACAGCTTATACACACCGTCAAGTGCCCCATCTGGGTTGCCTGTCGACAAACTGGTGCCAACGCCAAACGAATCAACTGGAGCATTTTTTGCAAGAAGCCGCTCAATTTCATACTCATCAAGCTTGTTGGATGCTACGATACGAACATATCCGAGACCAGCCTTATCGAGCATTTCCCGTGATTTTTTCGATAGGGTTACAAAATCACCACTGTCAAGGCGTATTCCTGCCAACCGATGGCCTGTTTCTTCCATTGTCTTAGCCACCTGTATGGCATTTGGAATGCCTGACCTTAGCGTGTCATAGGTGTCTACGAGTAGAATGCAGTGGTTGGGATATAAGGTTGCAAATGCATGAAATGCCTCCAACTCAGAGTCATAACTTTCGATCCAGGAGTGGGCTTGTGTACCGGCAACAGGCACCTCATAAAGTTTGCCGCAAAGTAGGTTGGACGTACTGTCGGCGCCACCAATCAATGCTGCTTTTGAGGCCTGTAACCCTCCCCAGCCATGTGCTCTTCTTAATCCGAAATCCATAAAAGACCGGTTGCCGCATGCTTTTCTGATTCTACTTGCTTTTGTGGCAATCAATGATTCAAAATTAAGAATATTGAGTACCACGGTTTCGATTATCTGGGCTTCAATAATCGGAGCATTAACCCGGAGTACCGGTTCATTTGGAAACACAACTTCACCTTCACGCATAGAATATACATTACCTGTAAAACGAAATTGTTCGAGATAATCGAGAAAATCCCCCTGAAACTTCTGACTCTTCAGATACTGAAGGTCGTCAGAAGTGAATTTCACTTCAGTTAAATAAGCAAGCAGGTCACTTAGTCCCGCATTGATCACATAGCCGCCGCCAAATGGAAGTTTCCGAAAAAAATAGTCAAAAGATGCTTGTTTATTAGCCTTTCCAGCTCGGAAATATCCTTGCGCCATGGTGAGCTCATACAAATCAGTATATAATCCGGAATGGGTTAAAGAATGACTCATATATGGTAAATTTCGCTTAAAATAGTAAGAAATAATCCCAGTATTTAAAAATACTTTTTTCAGTATTTATTTTGATGTGATCCATAGGTATAAGTATGGATAAAAAGCGAGTCCGCCGTCGCTCCTCTTTTCATTCGGAGCAATGGCGGACGAAGGTGGAGCCGGAGGGAGTCGAACCCTCGTCCAGCTAAGGAAGCCCGGTATATTCTACATGCATAGTCAGGCCTTTTTTTTCGGGTCAGGAATGGTGGCCGACAAACCGACGCCCAACCTTATCCACGATCATTTTCGCCCCGGCGTCACGGACCCGCAGAGACTAGTCCTGCGTTATGATGCCTCAGTTTTCTGCCCGGCAGAACAAGGGGAAGAAGAGACACAAGCTGACTAATTCTTAATTAGGCAGCAAGGGCGTACTTAGTTTCGCCAATTATAAATTGAAAGTTTTATTTACAGGTAATACTTCCAACACCCGGCATGCATACACCAAACAATCGCCTACTGTCAAATCCAGTCGGCCCCAGTATCATGTGTCGTGCAATATATTATATACAAAAATAATGCTAAAATTATTTCCTGACAATATGACCACAATTTTAAATTGAATGTTTATTCAAATACCATTTTCTGATTTATTTAAGAAATGACTTTAGAAAATGTTGGTAATACAACCAAGCTTTAATCGATATTTCACGCATTGATAAAAATCATGTTGACAAGTAAATGAAAGTTGAGTAATATGGACTTGATTTTATAACGATATGATTCAATTTATTATTTTTCACTACTTTCTATATTTATTTACTCCCGAGGAATCGTTTGATTCTTATGATCAGGACATTCCAGGTACAGCGTATTCCGTTGCAATGATGCCTGTTATAGGAGGGAGTTTTCTGATGGGCAATGATGATCCCCGACATCCTGAAGAAGGTCCGGCGCATGAGGTTACCGTTAATGATTTCTGGATCGGAAAATATGAGATCACCTGGGACCAGTACGAAGCTTTTGTGTATGAAAAAGCAGGCGCATCTACAGTTATAAGTGACGATATACGTATTAAATTTGGGATTGACGGGATATCGGGAGCAACCACTCCGTATGAAGATATGAGTTTCGGAATGGGGAAAGAATCTTTCCCGGCAACCAATATGACACAGTATGCCGCGCTCATGTTCTGCAAATGGTTGACGGCAAAAACAGGTATATTTTATCGGTTACCTACCGAAGCTGAATGGGAGTATGCTTGCAAGGCTGGAAGCCAGACAGATTATTTTTTTGGCGACGAGGAAGCTGATCTGCAGGAATATGCAAGTTACAGAAAAAACAGTGACGTTCAATATTCAGAAACGGGAATAAGAATGCCAAATCCTTATGGGTTGTATGATATACTCGGAAATGTAGCCGAATGGACTATGGATCAATATTCAACGGATTTTTATTCCGGATATTCAGGGCAAACCAATCCCTGGCTAAAACCTGTTGAACTTTACCCGAGAGTCTTACGCGGGGGATCGTGGAGAGATAACGCTGAATATTGCAGGTGTAATTCGCGAAAACCTTCTGAGCCCAGGTGGAAAAGACGTGACCCTCAGTTCCCTAAAAGCAGATGGTGGCATACGAATGCCCCTTTTATAGGATTCAGGATTATGCGTCCGAAAAATGTGCCTGATGCTGAAGTATTGAAATCATTCTGGCTGGAACCAATTGATGATTTCAACTAATTAGAAAACCTGTGTAGACATTCCTTTAACTAACTCTTCTTCAGTAAGATAAGTCACATTCAATATTTAAATGTTTACATTTATTTGCAATATTCAATCTTATTATTCATATTGTGAACATATGTATACCTAAAACCTAAAAGCAAAATGGAAAAGAGGACTATTTTTTTAATTGCTGCCGTAGTAGTGATTGCGCTTATTGGATATTTTATTGTTGGCGACAGTTTTTCACCAGGGGAAGTATCTGGTTCAGTAATTGATGGTGTGAAGAAAGCTACAAAGTCCCAAAGTGACAGATCGGGTACAGAGCTAAGCCTGGACGGGGAAGAAGTACAACAATTACTGCAAAACGATGATTTTCAAACAATGATGAGGAATGATAATTTCAGGGAATTGATGAAATCACCGGCATTTACTGAATTAGCAAAGAATCCTCAATTTATTGAGCTTGCAAGGAATCCTGCATTCACTGAGTTGGCGAAGAATGCTCAATTCCTGGAATTGGCTAAATCAGCATCATTTAACGAATTAGCAAAATCTTCTCAGTTTGGTGAGTTGATGAAATCACCTCAGTTTATGGCATTAGCTAGATCGCCTGCCTTTGAGGAGTTAGCGAAAAGCCCAAGGTTTGACGAGCTTATGAAAAGCCCTCAATTTATGGAGATGGCTAAGAATCCTGCTTTCACTGAACTTGCCAAAAATCCAAACATGATGGAACTGGCTAAATCCAGTAGATTTGAAGAATTGGCCAAATCTCCGGCGTTTGAAGAATTGGCAAAGAATGCTACTTTCCGCGAATTAGCCAGGAATCCTGCATTCGTGGAACTGGCGATGAATCCTCAATTTTTGGAGCTTGCTAAATCTCCTCAGTTTACTGAATTAGCAAAGAATCCTGCTTTCACTGAATTGGCAAAAAATGCCCAATTTCGTGAATTAGCAATGTCACCGCAGTTTATAGAACTGGCCAAAAATCCAGCGTTTTCAGAACTTGCAAGGAGTCCTCAATTCATGGAATTGGCGAAATCTCCACAGTTTGGGCAGCTTATGAAATCTGCACAGTTTGCTGAACTGGCCAAAAACCCGGCTTTTGGTGAATTGATGAAGAATCAGACCTTTTCTGACTTGATGAAATCAGCTCGGTTTGGGGAACTAGAAAAGATGGCCAGGGCCGATTTTGAAATGTAATTTCGCAGAAGGAAATTATGAGGGGAGATAACAGCTGTTGTCTCCCTTTTAGTTTGATATGGTAATTTAATCACAGAAACATAAAGTGATCTTTGGAGTTACCAAGCCAATATATTCCTGAATCGATTCAATACCTAACCAGTTACCACCTTACAATTGTCATATCATCGCAATATTATTCAGCAGTTTAGACATAGGTTCACATTACTTTTGTTCTTGACTAGCCACACCATTTTAGGGCAGCTGAATATGATTGAAACCAGGGACATGGGATTGGTTACGTATGATTTTGGACATAAATACATTCTCTCTCACGCCGGTCGCTGTTTTCATAATGCCCTGGAATTCCATCGAAAACTTTTTGATTATACTCCATCAGAGAAAATAACAGTCCTGATTCAGGACTTTGGGGATTATGGTAATGGTGGCGCTACTGCCATTCCCAAAAATGCTATAAGCATGGGTTTGGCACCTTTCAGTTATGCTTTTGAGACAAGTCCGGCAGGGGAAAGGGTCTTCAGTATGATGAATCATGAGCTGGTCCACGTAGTGGCCCTCGATAATTCATCAAGAACTGATGTTCTGTATCACAAATTGTTTTTCGGAAAAGTAAAGCCGTCCAGTGAAGATCCCGTTTCCATGATCTACAGTGCGATGACCAGCCCTCGTCGTTATTCTCCAAGATGGTATCACGAAGGAATAGCGTCTTATGTAGAAACCTGGATGAGTGGAGGGGTGGGATTGGCACTTGGCAGTTATGACGAAATGGTTTTTCGGACCCGTGTGCTCGAAGATGCGCACATCTATAGTGCACTTGGGTTGGAATCAGAGGGAACGACTACGGATTTTCAGGGTAAATCAAATTCTTATTTATATGGGACCCGTTTTATGGGTTACCTGGCTTATCAATACAGCCCTGACAAGATCATTGAATGGGTAAAACGAAAGGATGGGAGTAAAAGGTTCTATTCCGGTCAGTTTAAACTTATTTTTGGTAAATCCCTGAATGAAGGCTGGGCTGAATGGATCGCGTTCGAAAGAGAATTTCAAAAAAAGAATATCGCTGGCCTGGAAGTATATCCCATCACAGAAACCACGCCCGTTACAGATAAAGTTCTTGGGTCCGTTTCTCAAGCTTACTATGACAAGAAAAGAAACAAAGTATATGTAGCCATCAACTATCCTGGTCAGGTTCCGCATCTGGCGGCCATTCACCTGGAAGATGGACGAATCGAAAAATTAACGGACATTAAAGGTGCTGCTCTATTTTACGTCTCTTCGGTGATATTTGATGCGGAGGGTGACGTCATATATTTTACAACGGACAATGATCGGTGGCGAGACCTGAACAGCTATGATATTAACACGGGTAAATCCAGACTACTTCAAAAGGACGTAAGGACTGGGGACCTCACATTCAACAAAGTTGACAAATCCATTTGGGGGATAAAGCACTTAAATGGTTTCTCAACCATCGTGCGAATTCCTTTGAATGATCCCGGCAAAGAGGAGACTGGCCCTTACAGTACCTGGGAGCAGATGAGTACGCTTCCCTTCGGTCATGATATTTTTGATATTGATCTTTCTCCGGATGGGAAACACCTCAGTACCGCAGTTTCAGATATAATGGGAAACCAGTCATTGCTCATTTATGATGTTGATAAATTGGTAAATGGCGTGGTTTCAATTGATACGGTAGCTGATTTCGCTCCTTCTTCTCCGCAAAGCTTCAGATATTCCGATGATGGAAAGTATATCTATGGATCGTCGTACTATTCCGGGGTAAGCAATATTTTCAGGGTTACTACCGAAGATTACAATGTCGAGGCCATGAGTAATACCCTGACAGGATTATTCAGACCAGTGCCGATTGATGATGAGAGGCTGTTTGCATTCAATTTTACAAGTGATGGTTTTCAGCCTGTATTCATTGACAATAAGACTGTAGAAAATGTTGAAACCATAGAATTTCTTGGAAACCTGACTATTGAAAAGCATCCGGAACTCCACGAATGGGAGTTGCAAATTCCTACTCCAGAGCAGATCGATATAGATGCACTTAAAACCTACGAGGGTGCGTATATTCCCGGTAAGCTTATCAAGGTAAATTATGCATACCCTATCATTACCGGGTATAAGGACTATATTGGAATAGGCTATAGGATCAATTTGAGTGACCCTCTCGCATTTCGGGAAATTGATATAGCCTTTTCCTATACACCCAGGTCCTGGGAAAATGGAATTACAAGTGATTCCTCGACGGTGGCTCTTGAGGATGACGAGCTGCTGCATTTGTCCCTGGATGCAAAATTTGGGAGATATTCATGGAGTGCCTCTTTTAATGGTACTGATTTTTATGATTTGTTTGGCCCCACACAAACTTCAAGAAAGGGAATATTCCTGAGGTTTGATTTCAATAACTCAATTATTTGGGATCCACCAAAAAAACTGGACCTGAATCTGGGTTTAGGTGGATTCTATGGCTTGGAAGGGTCTCCCTTCTTCCAGAATCTCGAAGAGAAGGGTTTTGAAAATGATTTCTATCTTACCCTTAATGGCACATTATCGTATAGTTACCAAAAAGCATCTCTTGGGGCAGTGGACTACGAGAAGGGATTCAAGACATCCTTGAGGACAGCTTCTGCTTTCTCAGGAGGCAAACTATTTCCATTGATGATAGGCACTTTTGATTACGGAATTCAATTGCCAGGAAAACATTTCTCAGTTTGGTTCAGGACTGCAGCTGGTAATTCCTTCAGCTCCGATGTCAACCCATTTACCAGGTTTGGCTTTGCCGCATTCGGCAATAATTATATTGATCACCAATCCTTCAGAAGATATAGAAGTATTTACTCATTTCCCGGATTGCAATATGATGCTGCAACAACTATCGTATCAAAAGAGTTTTTAAA
Source organism: Bacteroidota bacterium (assembly GCA_022571715.1). GTDB lineage: Bacteria > Bacteroidota > Bacteroidia > Cytophagales > Cyclobacteriaceae > SZUA-230. The sequence goes on from JACZXH010000020.1 coordinate 17,646, forward strand.
GGGAATGGTGGAGATGGTGATCCCACCGATCAGGTTCAGAAAATTGGGAATTTTGAATTTATATGCTAACTGGATGCAAGCTACTATATTTTCTTCCCTGCTGCTTTCTAGTGATAACACCAGTTCGATATATAAATTTGCCAACATCGGTACACAGGTGGACACCAGGATTGTTCTCTTTTCGCTATTGCCATCAACGTTTTCAATAGGCTATGCCAAGGCATTCAATTTAAGAGATAATGGCAAGCAGTATGATGAATGGATGATTTCCTTAAAGTTGCTTTAAAAATGGTTTAAGTAATTTGGGGATTCAATTGTAAGTTCTATTTTTAGCTAATTATTTCATATGAATGCCTTTTTCTTATTAGCACTTGCCCTTGCACCCGGAATTGCTATTGTCATTTATATATACTTTAGCGACAAACATGAGCCTGAGCCTGTTGGGCTTTTGATGATCAGTTTTGCTTATGGTATCTTGAGTCTTTTCCTCGCAATAGGGATTTCCATGGTTATAAATGTGTTTATAACCATCCATGAGGACAGCATTGAAGAGCAAGCTATACACGCATTTGTCATTGTGGCTTTGGTCGAGGAGTTATGTAAATTCATTTTTGTCCGAGGCATTCTTTACAGAAACAAAAACTTCAATGAACCCTTCGATGGGATCGTTTATGCGGTGATGGTTGGAATGGGTTTTGCTACTGTTGAAAACATTTTTTATGTAATGACGGGAGGAGAAGTGACTGCTATTTTGAGAATGTTTACGGCCGTACCTGCACACGCATTGTTTGCAGTTTTAATGGGATATTTTCTCGGGAAAGCCAAGTTCACACACCGTAAGGTAGTTTATTACAGTATTATAGCTCTTTTAGTGGCTACTCTCTTCCATGGTGTATATGATTATTTCCTTTTCATCTCCTTTGTTCCGGGTATGTGGATTCTGGCATTCATTTCTCTCATTTTGGCTTTTATATTATCGAAAAAAGCAATGCAACTGCACCAGGATGCTTCCCCATTTATTGTTACCAAAGCTGAGCCATCGGATGGAGATTTGGAGCAGGAAAATACGGATGATAAAAGCACTGGAACCGGCAAGGTATAATCCAGATATCACAATCAACAAAATATAGTAACGACCGATTTGAAAATAGTGATTTGGACAAAATTAATGACTAAATTGAGGACGAAAAAACCTTTATATATCATGCATAAAGACGATATAAGTATAAATGGAATTTCTCGCAGGAATTTTGTAAGAGGCACTTCAATGGCTGCGGGAGCAATTGTATTAGGTTCTCTACCGGTATCAGCATCAGCATTTGTCGCCGGAAATGAAACTCTGAAACTAGCTGTGGTGGGTTGTGGGGGCAGGGGCACTGGTGCAGTCAACCAGGCACTTACTGCCGATTCGGATGTGCAGCTTGTGGCTATGGCTGATGCTTTCAGGGACCAGATAGACAAAAGCCTTGAAAACCTTTCTAAAAAATATGGGAATGACCGCCTGAAAGTTACCGAGGAAACAAAATTTGATGGCTTTGATGCCTACAAAAAGGCAATTGACATGGCTGATGTGGTAATTCTTGCCACTACTCCAGGTTTCAGGCCACAACATTTTAAGTATGCTGTTGAGCAGGGAAAACATATTTTTATGGAAAAACCAGTAGCAACAGATGCGTATGGGATCAGAAGTGTGCTTGAAACAGCGAAATTGGCAAAAAGCAAAAACCTAAATGTTGTTGTAGGTCTTCAGAGGCATTATCAGATAAACTACATCTCTGTATATCAACATATTAAAAATGACGATATAGGCAAAATTGTTAGCGGGCAGGTATATTGGAATTCAAGTGGTGTATGGGTAAGAAAACGACGACCAGACCAGAATGAGATGCAATACCAGATGCGTAACTGGTATTATTTTACATGGCTTTGCGGCGATCATATTGTTGAACAGCACATCCATAACATTGATGTGGCCAATTGGTTTATTGGCGAATATCCTTCAACGGCCCAGGGTATGGGAGGCCGGGAAGTGCGTAATGGAAAAGATCATGGCCAGATTTTCGATCATCATTTTGTAGAATTTACGTATCCAGGTGGAGCGATAATATCAAGTCAATGCAGGCACCAGGGGGATACCATGAGTAGGGTGTCTGAAGCATTCCAGGGTACGAAAGGAACGGTTTATACTGATAGCGGAAATCACTCGGTACTAAAAAAATATGGCGGTTCTACTATTTATAAACATCGTGGCGAAGAAGATCCTAACCCCTACCAGGTCGAACATATAGAATTATTTAAATCCATCAGGTCAGGAAATGTGATAAGTGATGCAGAGAATGGAGCAAAGTCCACCATGACAGCAATTATGGGCCGTATGGCTACTTATTCCGGCAAACAACTTACCTGGGAAGAAGCAATTAATTCTCCAATAAGATACATGCCTGATGAAACTGATCTCGGATGGGATAAAAATCCACCCGTTATCCCTGATGATAATGGAAATTACCCTGTGCCTGTCCCAGGACAATTTTTGGCCGTGTGATTTGTAACAAATGAAAAGACGATCATTTATAAAATTGGGGTCTTTAGCAGGAGGTAGTCTGCTCGTGGCTTCCAAGTTTAAATCCTTTGCATTTACTGCAAATGATCAGGATAAATCCATATTCAGGCTTAACTATGCCCCGCATTTTGGTATGTTTCAAAGCAGTGCTGGAAATGATCTTATTGACCAGTTAAATTTTATGGCCGATCAGGGATTCCGATCCATGGAAGACAACGGAATGAAAGATCGCACTGTAGCTGACCAGGAAAAAATAGCTATAAAAATGAGTGGTAGGGAAATGAAAATGGGGGTATTTGTCGCCCACAAGATTTATTGGAAAGAGCCCAACCTTGCGGGAGGGAATAAAGATTTGCGTAAGGAATTTCTCAGCCAGATACGGGAGTCGGTGGAAGTCGCAAAGCGGGTTAATGCCAAATGGATGACGGTGGTTCCTGGCCACTTGGACCTGCATCTGGAAATGGGTTACCAGACAGCAAATGTGGTGGAATCATTAAAACAAGCTTGTGCTATTCTGGAACCACATGGTCTAATAATGGTTCTGGAACCCTTGAATTTCAGGGATCATCCGGGTCTTTTCCTGAAAAAGACTGCCCAGGCCTATTCCATTTGTAAGGCGGTGAACAGCCCTTCCTGTAAAATATTGTTTGATATCTACCATCAGCAAATTACCGAAGGCAACCTGATCCCTAATATCAACATGGCATGGGATGAAATTGCCTATTTCCAGATTGGTGATAACCCGGGAAGGAAAGAACCTACCACAGGAGAGATAAATTTCAAACAGGTATTTGGGTATATTAAATCCAAAGGATATGCGGATATTCTTGGGATGGAGCATGGTAACAGTCAACCTGGGAAAGAAGGAGAGAATGAGGTGATTAATGCTTACCGGGTCGTTGATCCATGAATAGGTAATAGATGGTGGTAATGCCAACTCGAATTATCATGTACGAGTAGAAAAAGGGGAATATATGTTAACTATGCTAAAATTGAGCCATTGATCCTCTTTTCATAGCCTACAGAAGAATGAACAATGGAGTTGGCGTTAAATTCAGATTAGGGGACAAAGTTGCCGGAGACGTTGATCGAATACTAACAGGCAGATGAACACAGAATTCCTATAAACAAAAACATTCCTATAAGTTAAACCAGTAGGTCAGCTTCACTACAAATGCGCGTGATTTAGGCGCGCTGAAATCTATGAACTTGCCATTTACATTTGCAAAATAGTTGTCCGTATAGACAACAAATAAATCAGAAACCGGTGCATACCGCCATTGTAAACGGGTATTGATATTCATATTGTTGATCTGGCTATTGTACTGCAAAAAAGTAGTCCAGAATACTTTTTTACTGAAGGTTATATCCACCCTTGGTCCGATCAAATACAAATTCGAAGTATTATAGGGATCTGGTAATCGTATATTGTTGTATTGAAAATCCATGGATACAAATCCATAGGGTTGGAAACGGTAAGTAACCGAACCCTCAAGGTTGATGCGTGTACCATTATAATATTGACCGGATCGGGTGGAGAGATCAAAGAAAAAAGGTTTTCTTTGATCGGAGTTGAACCGCGCAATGATGAAATTATACCAGTATTCTGAATCTTCTGGTAATTCAACCCCATCTGATCCACTAGGATCAAACGGATCGAATAAATATGTATATTGCCGCCTCAATCGGGTACTGAATCTAGCCGTATTCCTGAATGTAATGTTGTAAAGGATGTTAGCATCCCAATCCGTTACCCCATATCTTTGGTTTCCGATGACGTCGTAGTCAAATCCAGGTCCATGCTGTTGAATAGTACCTCCTGACGGATAAATTTTGTAATTAACAGTGAACGTATTTTGTAAAAAATCTTTCCTTCTGACAAACCCTACTTCGGGATTAAAATTAGCACCCACAGTACGTATAGCCGACCTTGCATTCCATCGATAAGTGTTCAAAGAAGCGTTTACTCCAGCCGAATAGGTAGAATCAAGTGCATCCTGGTCCCATGTACGGTGGTAATATGCTTTTCCTGACCATTTGCTATCTGCGGACGCAAAATTAAAATCCAGCCCGAAAGTACGGTTCCATTCTGACGGACTGGTAGTAAATTCTCCTCGAATAGAATCCTGAAAGGGTTGCTTATTTACAAATATTGCTGATATATTTGATCGTTCCCAGATCTTTCGTTGTACAGTGGCGACTGTATAATTAATCGATGGTAGTAAAATTTCTTCTTCCTTTGATGCCTGAATCGTCATAAGTCCTATACGCCAGTCATTATTGATTTTACCACTAGCCCTTGCCCCGAAATATAACGGGTTTTGAATATTGGTTCCGGTAGCGGTATCGCTAGCAATTCCTATCCTTCGAGAGAAGAATGGTCTTGCTGAGAAGGACCCAAATGATCCAAAAAGGTCAGCATTTTCAAGAAAAAACTGTCTGCGTTCCGGAAAAAAAATCTCAAATCTATCCAGGTTTGTCACCTGCTCATCAACCTCTACCTGTGAAAAGTCAGGATTTGCGGTAAGGTCCAGATTCATAGCCGAGGACAAAGCAATTTTCGCATCTCCCCCTATGCTGAATTGAGTTTTGGTTGGTATTTGCTCTTCATAGTCCCGTGCAATCTTAAGTGCGGAATATGGTATGAGTGAAATGTTCTTGCCGGGGCTTTTAAGTGGTTGTTCAAACTTCATTTCCTTATTAAAAGCCAGATCGACTATACTTAAATTTCGAGGAATCGAAGACCATGTTGATATTTCTCCATCTTCGCTATCGATCCGGTAAAAATTAATATACCAACTATCAACATTTTTATAACGAATCGTTTTAAATGGTATGGCCATTTCGGCTACCCAATAATCTTCATGAATTTTGGCCGCGCTATACCATTTGTTATCCCATGCGACTGAAAAACTACCACCGCCTCTATTACCGCCTCCTCCTCGAGAAGAGCTGCCTCCATTGGAAATCAAAGCTTCTCGCTGTACACCATAAGGATTGAGGCCAAAATTGAACGCATTGGTTTTGTCTTTGTATGTATCCAATTGTACCGAAAACCCGTCAAAAGCCCGGCCCCTGTAATCACGTCTTAAGGATGGAACAATGTATTTGTCCCTTTTATACGGACTATACATTTTAGCGAATATATACAGATTGTCGTCATCATATACAATACGCACCTCGGTCTGCATAACCGCAAGTGAGGAATCAAATGGAAAGTATTGCATAAAACGGTCTGCAACATTGGCGTTGATCCACGCCTCTTCATCCATTACCCCATCGATGGTTATAGGCTGCGATGTCTTTTCAATGACCAGGTCCTGTCCTAAAGTTTGAAAATACATCAGGATCAATATAAATACACTTAGGATACCTTTTACTCTCGCATTCATTGTTTAAATCTTGTGCTACAAAGTACTCGAATTTACACCAATCCTAAAATTGTTTTGGATGACTGGACAATATGAAGGATGAACCGCTACCCTTAAATCAGAGTTCATTTCTTATCTAAAATCCTTAAAAATACATCATCTGTTTACCTCCTTTGAATCTAAGATATTAATGAAATTATAATTTTTTAATTTTTCTGCTGGCGTGGAATTCTTCTGTGGCAGGTAGAGATCCCCCAACCAAGAGAACCAACAGGAAAAGTTCATTTGTTATTTGCCCTTTTTAGCTAATCTATCTTACATTAGTGATAGCATTAGGAGATAGGACAATATTCAACCTAAAAAAATCATGAAAAAAACAGGAATCTTAATGGTGAGTTTACTTATTGCTACCAATCTCTTAGCTCAGCCAAATTTCACTATTAGAAATTATTCCGTTGCGTATGGTAAAAAAGCAAGCTATTACAATAATGAGGCAGGAAGATTGTTTAAGAAGGGGCAATACAACGCCTCTACACTAAATGCAGCAAATGCTTTGCGTCTTGCCACTAAAAAAGGACAAATTTCGGAGGCGCAAGGTCGTCTTATTGATAGCTATGACCGGGCCGTGCAGGAAAATTTGAACCGGATTGAATCATTACAAACAGAGTCAGCAACATTTGTAAACGATCAAACGGTCACTGACCGTGCAGTTATTGTTAGCATCTATAAAATTATGATTGATTATAACGGAATATTAACCACACTTCCACGATCTTCTTTCGATCCGGTAAAGAGGAAAGATCCAAAACTTGATTTAGAAATTATTGATTTTAAAGATGATTTGAAGCAGGCATCGGCAAACCTCGAAGAAGGGAAAAAAGAAGCCGCGGCCTGGCATTACCAACAGGGCAGGGATTTAGGGAGATCTTCCGATCTAAAAACCAATAAACAAGCAGCCCGTCATTTCCGTTGGGCAATGGCCTATGTGCCCTCCTACGAGGATTCACAGTCCAGATATGAGAAGGCCAAACTTTTAGGGACTACCCGACTGGGGGTAGTAAATTTCACGACGGCATCCCAGGTTAGTAAGTACGGTGATTTGGGTTCTATCGCTTCAGATGAATTTATTGCCAAGATGCCAGGTAATTATGAATTCTTTGAGATAGTCAGCCGGGACCAGCTTGATCTGATTATTAACGAACAAGAACTAAATATTTCTGGTTTAATGGATGAAAATTCAATTACAGAAGTTGGTCAGTTAAAAGGGGTGAATGTTTTATTGGTAGGAAAACTTAGTAGCGCTTCACAAGACCGTCAGCAAGGCGGTGGCACAGAAACATATTTAGAGGAAAAAGAGGTTGAGGATGGAAAGGAAAAATATATTGATTCCGGAGGGAAAGAGAAAACCAGAACGAAATATAAAAAGGTTACTGCATATGTGAAGTTTTATCATAAGTCAGCAAGCGGAAATGTAATTGGCTCTTTTAAGTTACTGGATGTAAAAACGGGTAGTATTACAAGAGCTGGAGCATTGGTAGGCAATTATAGCTGGGAACACAAGTGGGCAACTTATACTGGAGATAAAAGAGCGTTGAAGTCAAGCACCCGGTCCCTGGTGAATAAAGGACCTGCTGAATTTCCTTCAAGGAATCAAATGGTGATAACCGCCAATAGGGAATTGGTGGAAAATTTAGTAAAAAAAGTGAAGCAGTATGCCGATCAGGTAGGAAAATTATGAAACAGATAATTAAATGTTGAAACCCTTCTACTTATTGTTAAATCTTAACTCATAAATCAGATCATCTAAAAAATCATCGCGCGCCTTTTCGTAGGCCTTGATACTTCCAAGCTCAAAACTTGCGGCAGTCCCTTTAATACTGCTTAGGGATTTATTATATACTTCGTTGCCACTTTTTCTGTCTGTCAGAGAAATTGTTGCATCCAGGTAAGATGTTCTAAAATTACCCGATTGTTGTGCGGAGCGCGTTGCTGCCACTATGGTTAAGATTAGATCTGCTGCTGCTTCATTATCAACAAATTCGTAATCCAATTCGATAAAAGCATTTTTAACTGAAGGTTCCAATATGGGTATTCCCAATGGCTGACCCAGGCTTAACTCTGAAGAATTAACGTAAACTGTTGGTGAGAGAACTTTTAACCGAATTTTTCTAACTTGTGGGGGGTGATCACGAATTAAATCCTGATAAAAGACAGAGTTGCTGCTAAGGCCAAAATAACTGGCAATATCAAGCATAGCTTGTAATTCATACTCACCACTTTGTGGGACTTTTTCTTTGTTTAAAAAATATTGCGCCATACCATTTTTTCCCGAATTAACTGTTTCGTCAAATGCAAGGGTACCATCTTTGTAAAATGTCAATTTAACTGGTAAATCAATTTGTGGTTGATCGTTTAATTCAACCATGAAACTGATTGGCTGATCTATAAAATTGTTGGTTTTGATTTTGATTTCTTTTCCGTTACCAACTAATTTTATGTAAGAGATATCTTTTATTCGCTCAAAATTAGCAGGCAACAAGCGCAAGCCATCCAATGATAATACCGCTTTGTTAAAGGTTCGCTCCTTCGTAGCTACAACATTTCCGTTTTGTTGGTCAGTAAGCTTGATCAAAATTAGTATTTCATTGTCGCTATCTTGGTAAAAACCTGAAAGTTCATAAACACAATCACCAGAATCTTCAGAAATTATATTCAAGCCTGACTCACTGCCAAGCCCATTCATTATGCTGTTCTTTAATGTCAGCGAAAAATCGCTTTCGGCCCCGGAGTCTTTATATGAAAGTATACCAGAACAGAGATTGGCAGATTCGTCGGTTTCAGTTTGAGGTATTATACTATAAATAAAGTAGTTAGCTAAATTGGAAATGGATACAGGCTCCGAAGCAAATATTTGATTACGGCCATCCTCAATATGCTTCTTTATTTCGGTAATCTTAGAAAAATCTATGCCTGCAGTTTGTTTCAGAGCAACTAGTACTACTGTTGCCTGGTCAATCTCTCTAAGCTTTAACTGTACATCAAACAACAATTTTAGTGCTGTATTTTTATTGCCGCTACTCTCAACGCCAGAAAAGTCCTGTTCGATGATATCAAAATTTGTTTTCAGTTTATCAAAATAGTAATCTATAATATCCTGGATCAGTACATATGAAAATGAGTAAGCTGTTTTTTTCTTCTTGTCGTAATAATTTTCAAACTTAAGGCCAACCAATTCAGCTTTCGAAGCTGATCGTGAACTTAACTCAAAAATTTCGTTAGTGTTGGCGTTTTCAACTGAAATATTCAATTGTGACTCAGCCTTGATCGATACATGTATTGTTTCGATAATCTGGTTACGGGACAATTGGTTGAGCCTTTCAAACGCACCTGCAGCCTGGAATTTCTCGATCCTTATTTCTGTTGCCAAACCAACCAAATACCTGCTATCAGGGTACAATGAAGTTCGATTAGCATAATCCACCCAGGGTGGCGCTTTTTGTGCCGTTGCGTTTAAAGTAGAAGCAGCCAGGAATAGGTAAACAATATATCGCATTATAAAAATGGGGCTCCAAATCGAAGGAACCCCGTGTTAATTTTATAAAATTATATTATCACGATAAATGGAAAGCTAATTATCCCACTTCATAAGCTTCTCCAACTTATCATGGGCGATTTCTGTTTCCTCTTCAAGCTTCTTTTTTATAGTTTTTTGAGCAATTTCCTCTGCCTTTTTCGAATTATAAGCAATCCGAACATTTACTTCAACGTTTTTATTTTTCAATGTCCTGTATATTTCAAACAAAGGGAGAGATCGACCCAGTTCTTGTGCAATAATGCTCTTTGAAGCAGCTACAGTCTTGGTGACGGACGCAGCTTCTTCACTATTTAGTTGCTGATTAGCAATACTACTTTCAATAAGGGCAGCAACCTGTGTTGAAATTGATCCGGCCAATTCAAGTTTAGCCAATTCTGTGGCCTGTAATTTTGCAGCTGAAGTTGTATTTGCTACAGAATTGCCGGAGGCAACAATATATAATGGGTAGCCGTCTTCTGCAGTCTCATATTGCCTCATCCAGGCCGTTTCAATTTGTTTTTCCATTGGTAAAGCCCCAGGAGCAACCTTATATCCTTCTTTTTTAAAACGTTTAGCTTCCTTTCGGGCTTCTTTTACGGCTTTTTTCTTAATATTCTTTTTAAGGTCTTTGCTACTTTGTTGAGCAATTACGGTGACAGTGGTAAAAGTCAACACTAGTAACATTAATAAGATGGTTCTAGTTTTCATGATCGTTACTTTTATTGTTTGTCGAAATTACAATTTAATAATTATTGTTCAATGTTAATATCTTGATATTGTGTTTTAACACTTGATAAAGTGGAATATAATAACATTTTAATCTATAAAAACCGATGTGAGATCTTACCGGTATTAAATCTGTCTCACAAGGATCATATTTAACGGATGATATATCCGAATACCACAACAAAAGCTGGTTGTTCAAGGTAAATTACAAATTCAAACTGATTTCCAACCATTAACAAGCAAAATACCCAATGATAGAAAAATTACTGAACAAAATGTGTCCGATTTCGTTACAACTATTTAGCTTTGCCACACTAACCCATAACCCAAGATGGACGGAGAAAAAGAAATTGGCAAAATCCTGATGATTGATGACGACGAAGATGTATTGCTGGCCGCAAAACTTCTTTTGAAAAAGCATGCTCATCAGGTAATCATTGAAAAAACCCAAAGAAAATACCCTTTCTTTTAAACAATGACACTTATGATGTAATTCTGCTCGATATGAACTTCAGCAAGGACATAACCAGTGGGAAAGAAGGGTTTTATTGGCTCACCCAGATCCTGGAAAAAGACCCTGATGCGGTTGTCATTCTGATAACCGCTTTTGGCGATGTGGAAATGGCTGTTAGAGCCTTGAAAGAGGGAGCAACTGATTTCGTGCTGAAACCCTGGCAAAATGAAAAACGTATATCGTATAACGCATTACATTGTTTAACAAATCATAACACACGATCGTGATTCTATGCTTGCACAGTTAAAGACCCATGGGGAAATGTTAATGGATTGATTTATAACCCAGAATTTAAACTGAAAGAACGATAAGAATAAAAAATGGCATCTGATAAAGAATACGTGGATTTCGTTTTAGAGCATATTGAAAATGCTGGCGAAATCACAGCTAAAAAAATGTTTGGCGAATATGGAATATACTCAAATGGAAAAATTTTTGCCCTCATTTGCGATAATAAGCTATTTATTAAACCAACAGAAGCGGGAAGAATATTTATAAATGATGTCGTCGAAGCTCCTCCATATCCCGGAGCAAAGCTGAGTTTTCTGATTGAAGATAAATTGGAGGACCGGGAATGGCTTAGTGATTTAGTAACAATTACCGTCAGGGAACTACCTGAACCCAAGCCTAAAAAGAAGAAAAACAAGTGAATTAAAAGCAAATCGGGATGATAAAAGCCATAAACATAGTGAATAAATAATAGCGGAGTAGGTGCATTAACGAAGGACGAATTGACTATTACTCATCTCATTAGTTGTTCGCACGGTATTTTGACATCTTTATTCTTTTGATTACATTGTACCGAATCAAAACAGTTATAGTTCATAGTCTAATCTGTTGGTGTTTATAGATTTATGAAATCAATTCTCAAAACCTTAAAAAGAAAGTGGGCTGAATATTTACTTGAGATTATTGTAATTACCATTGGTATCCTTGGTGCTTTTACTCTTAATAATTGGAACCAAAATAGAATTACAGGACAAGTAGAACTTCACTTTTATAAAGAACTCCTAAATGATCTGAGGGCTAATCAAAAAGAGATAGAATTTCAATTATATAGCCTGGAAAACCGTATCATTTTAGCAATCGAAATCACTCAATGGTATTTAAAAGAAGGTACAGGTAATGAGGAATTTCTTAAAGTTGGGTTACGTGGTGTTCACTTTAATTCTTACTTTAATAACGCAAATGCGAGAGAGGCCAGGCACCATGATATCCTGGATAATATTATCGGTCCATTCGTGAAAGAATATTTCAGATATAGTTCAACCAATTCAGGTATGATGCTACACGAACCCCTGGCTTTAAACTCTACATCGTTTTTGGGATCAGATAATCCAATTAGAAAATAATGGAAAAACATCTTCCATCATTGCAAACTGGCAAAACTGTTTGGTATGGTCCTGAGATGGAGTCAAGAAAAGAGGACTGGATAATCCAACTCTCTGATACAGAAATAACGGAGCTTGAGGCTGCTACCGAAAAATTTATTTCTTTAGGAACTCCTGTTGGATTAATGAATAAATTCCAGTTTCCTTTACCGTCCTTTGGATTAAAAATGAAGGCATTACGCGAAAAGCTAATTAATGGTATAGGGTTCTTTATAATGCGTGGCTTGCCCATTGAAAAATATAGTGAACGGGAAGCAGCAACTATTTTTTATGGTATAGGTTCTCATATAGGAAATGCAAGATCGCAAAATGCTATGGGTCATGTTTTGGGTCATGTACGTAATATGGGAGTCGACAGTAAAGATCCCAAAGTGCGATTGTATCAAACAAATGAACGCCAGTTCTTTCATACCGATTCTTGTGATGTGGTTGGACTATTGTGCCTGCAACCAGCAAAAGAAGGAGGACTTTCATTATTAGTCAGTGCAGATACCGTTTTTAATGAAATGCGAAAAAAACGCCCTGATTTATTACAATTATTACTAGATCCTATTGCTACAGATTGCAGAGGAGAAGTACCGCAAGGGATGCTTCCTTACTTAATGATACCAGTATTTAGTTATTTTGAAAATAGAATTACTATATTCTACCAGCGACAATACATTGAATCTGCTCAACGATTTGAAGATGCTCCCCGACTTACACTTGAACAGATAGAAGCATTGAATTTATTTGACGAATTGTGCAATTCCTCTAACCTAAATTTGTCTATGATGCTGCAAAAAGGGGACATACAATTTGTTTATAATCATGCTATGTTGCACGACAGGACAGCTTTTGTTGATTGGTCAGAAGTCGAAAATCGACGACATCTCGTCAGATTATGGCTTTCAGCTCCTGGTGATCGACCACTACCCGAAGTATTTGCCAGTCGTTTTGGTTCGGTTGAAATCGGGAATAGAGGAGGAATTATGGTTCCCGGAACTAAACTCTGTGTTCCATGGATGAGTGAATTACTTAAAAAAAATAATGCTTGAATTCTAGCTACTGTGGAACATACTCATTTTAGCCAGGATCGTTAATGTACAAAACCAAGTTTGCTTTCAAGGTTGGCGCTTAGGTGTGGTAAATTTCTCCGCTCAATTAAAAATGAGGTCAACTCAGCAATCTCTGAAAAGATATAATGCTTTTCAAGTGAGGCTTTGAGATAATCTTTGCCACTGCTTCCTCCTGTACCGATACGTTTGCCGATCATCCGGTGTACCATGTTCATATGCCGGTAGCGCCAGGTAGCCATCAGTTCATCTATCTCAAGAAGACCGTTCAGGAGTTTGTAAGGCATCTGTAGTATCGGATAGTCACGATAGAGCATAATAAATAATGCCGATCGTTTGGCTTTTGCACTTAGACTCCTGTCTGAATTATATTGGTCGTCGAAAAAGAGTTTGTCAAAGTCTTCCAAATTATCTTTTTCTGCTTCTACAAGGCTGTTTGAATATGCATCCCGGTAATCTCCCCAGAATATATGTCCGCCAAATGTGGTACCCGATCCGGTTACGTAACCCGTCCAGTACTCCTCTACATCAAAATAAGGCATCCGTTCCAGCCAACTGTTTATCAATTCAATTACCGATGGCTTGCTTTCAATATCACCGATGATTTCCTTATGTTCCTGCCGTAACTGCGACAGGTAGTAGCCTTGACCATGCCGCTGATCAAATTTAAGTCCAAGTGAAGCTTCTATCATCTTAAACTGAAAACTTTGAAAACCTGATGCAGGCCGCAGCATGTTACGGAAGTCCAGGAAATCAAGTGGAGTCATTGTTTCAATGATGTTCACTTGTTGAACAAGCAACCTCAGTATTTCAATGATACGGTCAAATCGGTGCACCACAGTATAAATAGCTGGTGAGTTATCATTTACTTTAGGTGCCGACATGATTGTACAAATGGATGCCAACTCATGAAGAATCTGTTTAAACCAGAGTTCATAAGCCTGGTGTACAATGATGAATAACATTTCATCATGTGCTTCGTTTCCTGCGATCCTGCTTTCAGGTACTTGTGTACTTAATATTTTATCCAGCTGAAGGTAATCACTGTAGTAAACTTCTTTATTTACCATAACTACAAGAACATTTTAAAATTATTACATTTCCGGTTCCCGAATCGCTTTGAATTCTGACCCTTCTTTCCACCTGGGCCAGTCTCCATTATTCGATAGTTTTAAACCAATTTCAAAATAAAGCTGCGTATCTTCAACAATACCATCCAGATTCCAGGTGTCGGGGTCGTATTCATCTGCCGGCAGGTGATAGTGGTTCATTTCATAGTCATCATTCATTTCTTTCATTTTTTTGATACCACCTTCACGAAGGTCATACGAGCCCGAAGCATACAACGCCGGAATACCAATTTTGGCAAAATTGAAATGGTCAGACCTGAAAAAATAACCTTTTCCTGCATTCTGATCTGGTACTATATATCGATCTTGTTGCTTTGCGGCAGCTTCGGCATAGTCGTCCAGTTCGGATTGGCCATAACCAATGATGGTTAGATCTTTCAGCGCTCCGTAATAAGGAAGAGCATCGATGTTGATGTTGGCAACGGTCTTTTCAGGTGGATAGATAGGGTTTTGGGCATAATATGCCGATCCTAAAAGCCCCTGTTCCTCGGCAGTAACGACAAGAAACACGATGGTGCGCTTCTGTTGTGTCTCCAGTGAGGTAAATGCCTTTGCCAGTTCGATCAGGGCTGCTGTACCGGTAGCATTGTCCGAAGCCCCATTGTAGATCGAGTCTCCTTCTGAATCAGGAATTCCGATACCAAAATGATCCCAATGAGCAGAATAGATAATATATTCATCCGGGTTTGTACTTCCCGGTACTATGGCAATTACATTTTTAGAAACGTCTTCATGCCATTCATTTAAAATCGACATACTAAGTGTAATACCTGTTGGCATACTTTTAAAATCTTTACTCCCGGCATTTTCAAAATAACCGGTAAAATCGGTATTCGAAAGATTAAATATTTCATCTGTTTTTGATTTGGTTATCCATCCTTCCAGTTTACAATGGGATTGATTTTCATCATTGGATTTTAAGTATAGTCCGGTACCACTCCAACTGTTTTTTACTACTTCCCAGGGATAACCGGCAGGCTCAGTATCATGTATTACCAGCACACCTGCAGCTCCCTGACGTGCTGCTTCTTCATATTTATAGGTCCACCGTCCGTAGTAGGTCATGGCTTCGCCTTTAAACAATTCTGAATTTTCAGAGGTAAAACCTGGATCATTCACAAGAACTATTACCGTTTTGCCGTTTACATCCAGCCCCTTATAATCATCCCAATCGTATTCGGGTGCAACGATGCCATAGCCCGCAAATACAAGCTCAGAAGATTCGAGCAATATTTCGGGTTGCAACCATTGAGAAAAAGCCACAAAATCTTTTCGGTAGGTGAGTTTCAAACTGTTTTCATTGTTGAATAGCGTAATTTCATTCGGTACAGTGGAAGTGATCTTCACCATTGGAACATCCTGGAAATACGAATTTCCATTTCCGGGTTCCAGTCCAAGGTTTCTGAAAGATTCTGTAAGATAGTTCACAGTCCTGGTTTCTCCTTCAGTAAAAGGGCCCCTGCCAAGAAAATCGTCCCCAGCTAAAATCGTAAGAGAGGCATCAAAGCCATCAGCAGTTATGGCAGAAACACCAGTTGGAGTATATGACTTTTCGCCAGTGCATGCGGTTATAATTACCGAAACGGTAAGAGATAAAAGGAGGATTTTTGTTTGAAATTGCATGGCTCTATCTTTGAATCAGGATGCAAATTAGTTAAATCACCCGAATATGTCCATTGCTGATAAAATTCTTATTTTCTACAAAGAGCTAGACCTTCCCGGTTTTCTGCCTGAGGGAGTGGTAGCGATGAACCCTTACCAGGATAAGTATGCAATGGAATGCTGTACAGCATTTTATACAAAATACTACAATGACCATTCGGTCCGTAAACTCCTGCTCGGCATTAACCCAGGCCGTTTTGGAGGAGGCGTCACAGGAATACCGTTTACCGATCCCATAAAACTTGAAGAGGATTGCGGTATTCCCAACTCTTTCGATAAAAAATCCGAGTTGTCCTCTACGTTTATATATGATATGATCAGGTCGTTCGGAGGACCGGAACCGTTTTACAAAAGGTACTATTTTTCTGCTGTGTCACCGATTGGATTTATAAAAAACGGCAAAAACTTAAACTATTATAATATACGGGAATTGCAGGAGGCCTGGGAACCATTTATGGTCAATGCGTTGAGACGGCAACTGGTTTTTTGTGACAACAACGAGGTATTCAGTATTGGCATGGGCAGAAATGTGCATTATCTCACTGCTTTGAATAAGAAGTATAAATTGTTTGGAAAAGTTACTGCACTTCCGCATCCCAGATGGGTGATGCAGTACAGGCTTAAACGGAAAGACGAGTTTATACGCATGTATATAAATGAGCTGGATTTGTGAAAGTATGGGCGCTCGCACTTGGCCACTACAATCTCCTGATTAATCTTTTTTCAGATGGAACGGAGTACCTCCGCTTGTAATTCATTATTACACAGGCGGAGCGACCGCCTGCCAGCCGTAACGAAGTGAAAGTTCGAGATAGACCAGTACCATATTGTTTCCTCTTTTGATAGCCTTCTTCATAGTTCTTTGAAACGCTATCCACAAATTTTAAATGCCAGCATTAATGCCGTTATTCTGAACCATTTATCTCTTTATACGGTTCGATTCATAAATTTGAAGAGCGTCATAATGGCTCCTAAGATTGTTATTATATTTCTCAGCAAGTTCGGTTTCTCCAAACCGGTCCATGGTTCTTGACAAGCTCTGGAGAATTACCAGATGCTTTTGTATTTCAAGACCAATCTGAATATCATTTTCAATATAGTAGCCTAATTGCTCGTCCGAACGTGTTGCAAGTTTTTCGGCGATTTCTTTTGCATTATCTTTTTCGCCTAACCTGAAAAGCAATTCAACCGTAGTTGCACTGGTATAATCATAGGGTATTGAAATATCAGGCATTTTTGATAAACTTGTATGGATAACCAGCAAAGCTTTTTCTTCCTTCTCCTCATTTATAAGTGCTTCAGCAAGTGTATTAAAACTGGATCTGTGATTAAGAATAAAATTGCGGTAATCTTCATTATAATATACATTCGGATTATCAACTTCGCGGAAATAAAATTTATTCACCATATTCTCATACATCAGATCTGTATTTACAAATTCGCCGCTGGATGTATTCTCGATAGGCAATAAACGAAATGCCTGTCCTTCCTGGATAAGGTACTTGTCAAAATTGAAATTCACACCTTGCCGTGAAGTATTGTTGAAATAAATGGGTCGCTCCCAGTTATTTGTCGTAATAAGATCCAGGATCATCAGGTCTTTCTTTTCCAAAACATTTCCTTTCATTCTCCAGTTCATCCGATTTACCAGAAGATCGAGTTTGTCTTCCGGAATAATTCCCATGCCTGCAACTTTTGCGGTGTCTATGTCCAGATAAAATTCTTTGTTCGGGACCATATTGTATTCACCATACAGGCTTTTATTCCTTAAATTGGAGTTCTCGTTCTTTATCTGCTGGATGAATTTCCTGGCACTTATGGGGTTCTTTATAAGATTCCTGTAAAAAAGGACATCGTTTGGGCCTCCCTGGCGATATTGTTTCAACGATAGTGTGAAGGGGAATGGCTCGGATTCGTACGCCGGGCGGGTCATCTGGCCAATATACCAGTCCGTATTGGCATAACTCAATACGACTACACGCACATCCGTACGGAAACCTTCCACTTCCTGGACGTACCACAGGGGGAATGTGTCGTTATCGCCCCCGGTGAATAGGATTGCATTAGGTGCGCAGGATGCCAGAAAATTTTTGGCTGAGTCAACTGAAAAGTATCTATGGCTTCGATCGTGGTCATCCCAGTTTTGTTGTGCCATAATGACCGGAGCAATCAAGCCAATGAGAGTGGCGATACCGGTTGCCGTCATGCCATTATTCAGGTATTTCCTGAGCAGTGATGATATACCTATAACAGATATTCCGATCCATAATGCAAAGGCATAGTAGGATCCGGAATAAATATAATCTCGTTCCCGGGGTTCCACGGGAGGTGAGTTGAGATAGAATATTAATGCTACCCCTGTAAGTAAAAACAACATTAGTACTACTCCGAAGCTCTGCGGATGTTTTTTAAAATTATAAAATAATCCGATCAGCCCGAGAAGTAGAGGAATCATAAAATAATTGTTTCGGGCGCGGTTGTCCGTAATGGATGGCGGCGCTTCTTTCATGGCAAGTATTGGCGACAGCCAGTCGGCGTCCTGGATATCACTTTGCCGGCCGGCAAAATTCCACATAAAATACCGCAGGTACATAAACCCAATCTGATGCTTCAGAAAAAAAACAATATTGTCTGCAAAATTGGGCACTTCGCCTTTTCTGAGGCCGAGAATTTCTCTGTAACGAAGCGGATGATTTCCCGATGAGCTCCACACACGAGGTAAAATTGTGGTTTGAGAAGGATCGTACACATATTCGATTTTGCGATCCGTAATTTCATATTCCTCTTCACCCTTTACATAAACAGGAGCCCCCACTTTCCGATCTATTACTTCAGCGGTAAAATACTGACCATAAAGCAGCGGACGGCTTCCGTATTGCTCCCTTTTAAGGTAGCTTACGACACTCATAATGTTTTCCGGGTCATTTTCATCAATCGGCGGATCATAAGCCGAACGAATAACAACAATAGCGTAAGAAGAATAGCCAATCAGGATAACTGCAAAACTCAGTAAAGCGGTATTAAGCAGTTCTTTGTTATTCTTTTGTGACCAGATTATGCCGTAGATCAGCGTTCCCAGAAAAAGGATTGAAAAAATAATGATGCCGGAGCCAAAGGGAAGGCCTATGACATTAACGAAGAAAACCTCGAAACTTCCTGCGATGGAAGGAAGGCCCGGAATAACGCCTTCGTTAATAATAAGTACGATTATACTGGATATGAGTAAGGCCATGATTATTCCTGTCCAGGTCACCCCTTTTTTTGTTTTCCTGAAGTAATAGATAAGAGCAAGAGCAGGCAGTGTTACCAAATTCAAAAGGTGAACCCCGATAGAGAGTCCCACCATATAGGCCAGAAATATCAGCCACCTGTTGGCCCGACTACCATCTTCGATTAGTTCCCATTTCAATATAGCCCAAACCACAAATGCGGTAAAAAAAGAAGACATACCATATACTTCTGCCTCAACAGCCGAAAACCAGAATGAATCGGAAAAGGTAAAGGCAAGGGCTCCCACAACCCCGGCGCCCATCAGGGTCCATGTCTGGTAGGAAGTGGCCATTCCCTTTTCAACACCCATAATTTTTCTGCCAAGCAACGTGATGGTCCAGAACATAAACAGTACCGCAAAGCCACTGCTGATTACACTAACCATATTAATCCAGAAGGCCACCCGCTCCACATCTCCAAAGGCCAAAAACGAAAAGAGTCGTCCCACAAGAAGAAAAAAGGGAGCTCCGGGAGGGTGTGGTACCATTAATTTGTATGAAACCGCTATAAACTCACCTGCATCCCAGTAGCTGGCGGTCAGTTCAACCGTGAGTGTGTAAACTAGCGTGGCAATTAGAAATACAAACCATCCTGTAATATTGTTGATCTTCTGATATGGCGTCATTCAGATATGAAATAAATTATGTAATTGGCGAAAATAGTAATAATTAAGAATTGAATATTAAATCTGGATCAGATTTTGGATATTAAAACGAAAAAGAACAGGTAATGGATACGAATACTATGTTAAGAATTATACATTAGGCTTCCTGATTGGATAGAAAAGTACATTACATACCCTTAACCAATACAGGTTTTCTAACTACACCTATGTTGTGAATATTTTAATTTACATTTAACATAACCATGCTGTATTAAAACTATATCAAGCATCTATATTGATTCAACACATTGAAGTCGGTTTTAGAATAAAACCTTGCGCTTTTGTGGTTAGCCCAATCTTTTTAAAATCTTTTCAGGTTTTATTTATAAACGGATATATAAAACCATATCCAAAGTAAAAAAATCGGTACGTAGCTGAAAAGCACAATTAGTATTGCAATTTCTTTTTTTTTCTTTGCAGCGAGGTGAATGCCATACGTTAGAATAGTCCAATACATGAGTTCAAATATATTCAACGCTTTCAACGGATAGTGCCATTTGGAAGCCACATCCTCATAATCAACCAGATTCATCAGAGAAAACGGGTAATAAGCGCGGATGTCATACAGGTTCGGGTCAGTGAAAACATACGTTAAATATACTATTTTTAGCATTTCGGGAATCAGAAAGAGGGTTTCTGCAATCATGGCAATCTGCCAGCATTTTCTGTAAGAAATTCTGTAGCCAAATGCAAAACTTCCAAGCCAGAGAATAAGCCCGATAAGAGTGAACTTCCATATATAATAAAGTGGAATAGTCAGGTACTGAAAGGCATTGATCAGATTAAGTACTCCTATTTGGCCGCGAGATTCAAGTACTTCAAATGCAGCAGTTTCACTTTCAATATAATTTTTCTTAATCAACAGAACCAGAAATGTAATAAGGCACAGGAAAACAAAATACAGACGCTTATCAATTTCAAAAAATTCCCTGACCTTTATTTCGAAATGCATCACTATCTTGTTTGCAGGCTCAATTTAAGTATCGACTCAAAGGAACAAAAATAGACTTGATTATGTAATTTTGTCGGCGTCTATGCGTAGTTTATTTGTACTCATACTTATTCTGATTGCAAGCGGAGCCAAATCAGCTCAATCTGACTCGATTGAACTCCTTTTGTCTAATGTCAAAATACAAATTGAAGCTACCGAGGCTATCAATGACATGTATAATTTTAAATTCGAGCGTGCTGAAATGCAGTTTCGCTGGATAAGGCAACAACATCCTGAACATCCGCTGCCGTATTACTTGCTTGGATTGAGCCAGTGGTGGAAGATTATGCCGAATATTTCGAATACCATGTGGGATGACGTATTTCTGGATTATATTGATACATCGATAGAAAAAGCTAAAGTACTGCATGAAAACCCCAAAAGCCAGCTGGAAGCTTCCTTTTTTCTTGCTGCGGGATATGCCTTGAAAGGACGACTTTATTCTGAAAGAGGAAGCTGGGTTAAAGCGGCAAATGCAGGAAGACGAGCGCTCAAATATCAGCGCGAAAGCGAAAACATGCATTACTTAAGCCCTGAATTTCTTTTCGGCGACGCGCTCTATAACTATTATTCGGTGTGGATTCGCGAAAATTACCCCTTATTACGGCCGATTATGATCTCATTTCCTAAAGGCGACAAAGCGCTGGGAATTGAGCAGTTGCGGCAAGTAGCCCGAAATGCATTTTACACCCGCACGGAGGCACAATTATTTTTAATGCGAATACTGGCATTGGAAGAGCACGACATGCCGGCGGCGCTGCAGGTGTCAGAATACCTACATACCACTTTTCCCGATAATCCCTATTTTCACCGGTTTTATGCCCGGATTGTCTATTCTACAGGCAGAAGATCGCAGCTTGAAAAGATTTGCCTTGAAATAATTGAACGGATTGATTCAGGACAGACCGGATACGAAGCCAATAGCGGCAGGTATGCTGGTTTTTTTCTTGGTCAGTACTATGATTCACGAAGAATGTGGGATAAAGCCAAAATATATTATGAACGTGCCGTTGAATTTGGAGAAGAAATGGAGGCGTTTGAAACAGGTTATTTTCTTTACTCCATGCTTCATTTAGCACATATTGCCGAGTCTGAAAAAGCGTACAATACAGCGAGCGAATACCTTGGACGAATAAAGAAATATGCCAGGCGGAAACGGCCAGTTTATAAGGAAGCTAAAACGGATTTGAAAAGGATAAGAAAAAAGCAAAAATCAACTAAGTAAAAATGTATATCTTAGCTGAAAATTTACCCGGATGACTGACATCTATAAACTGGATGATATCGACAGAAAAATTCTGTATATTCTGCAGAAAAGAGGCCGGATCACAAATGCACAATTAAGCAAAGAAATTGGTTTATCACCGGCTCCGACGCTGGAACGAGTAAAAAAGCTGGAATCATCCGGAGTGATTAGAAGTTATCATGCAAAGCTTGACAGGGAGCAAGTCGGACTTGGTGTGAGCACCTTTGTTCTTGTAACGCTAAAAGGTCATAATAAGGCTAATATTCAGAAGTTTACGGAAAGTATCAATAAAATTGATGAGATCATTGAATGCCACCACATTACTGGTTCGGGAGATTTTATTTTACGTGTGGTATCTAAGGATATTGCCTCTTATCAAAAGCTGATGATCGAAAAAGTTACTGATATTATCGTTGTGGATAATTTACAGTCGAGTGTGATACTTTCTACTTATAAGGATAGTATGGCTATGCCCATACCCATACCCATACAGATGTAACGTATATCAGGACGAATGGCTAAAAGTAAGGGAACCCTCGTATTGGACAATACCCAGATAAACCGGAAAATAACACGGATTGCCTACGAGATTTACGAAAACAATTTTAAAGAAAAGAAGTTGTTTATTGCAGGTATTTCAGGAGGAGGATATATGCTTTCACAAAAGTTGAAAAAATGCCTTGACAAGATTTCTCCTATCCAAACGGTGCTGCTTGAAATTCACCTCGATAAATCCTCGCCTTCCAGGGGAGAAATAAATATTGACGGGCGCCTTAAAGACGTCAGAAATCATGTGGTTATAATGGTGGATGATGTTCAATATACAGGACGAACCTTTACCTATGGTATGCGTCCGTTTTTAAATATCAATGTAAAGAAAATCGAAGTGGCCGTTTTGGTAAACAGAGATCATTCGCAATTTCCGGTAGCGCCGACTTATACCGGTTATGAACTCTCTACCACACTTGACGAACATATAAATGTGGTATTGGAGAATGGCAAGATGGGTGTATATCTTTATTGACAATTTTGTGGGTAATATTTTCTGACTTACCAAGTGGACATTATTAAAGTTTAAACATTACATTACCTTAAACTTGTAGATTCCGGAATATTTAAAGATAGATTAATAGGATTTTGTAATTAGTTAACCATGTCGTCACAAAAACCGGAAATCAAAAGGGTAACAACTCACCAGCTTCAGGCAATGAAGCAAAGAGGGGAAAAGATCTCAATGCTGACTGCCTACGACTATTCAATGGCCCGGTTGCTTGAAGGCGCTGGAATTGACATAATACTGGTAGGCGACTCAGCCTCAAATGTAATGGCAGGACATGAAACCACCCTGCCCATTACGCTCGACAATATGATATATCATGCCTCGTCGGTTGTACGGGCAGTCAAACGTGCTTTAGTAGTGATTGATATTCCTTTTGGTTATTATCAAAGTGATTCTTCCGAAGCGTTGCGTTCGGCTATCCGGATCATGAAAGAGTCTGGTGCGCACGCAGTTAAAATGGAAGGTGGAAATGAAATCCGTGATTCGGTGGAACGAATTCTTACCGCAGGTGTGCCGGTGATGGGACATCTGGGCCTTACACCTCAGTCAATATATAAGTTTGGTACCTATGTAGTACGCGCCCGGGAAGAGAGAGAAGCAAAAAAATTGCTGGATGACGCCCGGATTCTTGAGGAGTGCGGTTGTTTCAGCATAGTACTGGAAAAAATACCTGCTGATTTGGCAGGGAAGGTTGCTAAAAGCATTTCAATACCTGTTATCGGTATTGGTGCAGGCGGCAGGGTGGATGGGCAGGTACTTGTAATGCAGGATATGCTGGGTATAACCAAGGAATTTAAACCCAGGTTTTTAAGAAGGTATGCCGATCTTGATCAAATCGTAACCGAAGCTGTAAGCCATTATATCAAAGATGTTAAGTCCGGAGATTTTCCGAACGAAAAAGAACAGTACTGATACGTTAGCATTCATAGCATAAAACCCCAGCTTGATTTTTCAACGATAATCAGTGTATCTCATATCAACGGAGAGGGCTTTGTTGTTATCGATTCAATATCGGAACAATCGATAAGAAACGTATTGTGAAACGGTTTCAAAAATTGACTCCTGAAGAAATTAAAAAGGTGAAAGCGATAATTAAAGAAACCTATGTCGATTGATAATTATGGACCTTAACTGGTTTTTGTAAATACGGATATTGGTTACGACCACATCTCCCTTTTTTACTTCAACCAGCAGGTTCTCCTTCAATCGATTATCGCCTGGTAAGTGAGTACCTGAAATTTCTGATGGATATCGCCATGAATGGCAGGGGACATTTGGGTCATGAAGGTAGCAACCAGTTCTTCCTCCGGGTCCAGCCAGTAACTAGTGTTGAAATAGCCTCCCCAGGAATAATTCCCTACAGAACTCAACATCAAGTGCTTTTGATCTTCCGACACCAACGCAAATCCAAGACCAAACGGGGCTCCGCCCCATATCCGTAATTCTCCGATCTGGTTTGTGGTCATCAGATCAATGGTTTTCCTGCTGAGTAGCCGGTGGTTGTTATACTCCCGCCGTTTATAAGCAGTTGCATGAACCGGGCATAATCCAGTGCAGTGGTATTTATCCCTGCGCCTCCTGAAAAGTAGCTTTGGCCACCTTCAAAAGGATAGTTGTATGAAGATTCTTCCGAAACATGAATTCCGTCGTCCTCTTCTGCATATATGGTCACAAGCCTGTCCGCTTTTTCGTCAGGTAAATAAAAGTAGGAGTCGGTCATGCCCAGGGGTATGAATATTCGTGTATCGAAAAATTCTTTCAGACTCATTCCTGACAAAACTTCAATCAGGTACCCCAATACATCGGTATTTAAACCATAGGTCCATTTTTCGCCGGGTTCGTGAAGAAGAGGTTGTTTTGCAAGTAATTTGATCTTGTCGCCTAACCGGGCGTCTGATACGACAAAACCATCAGGAATATCTTCTTTTTCATAAAAAAACCGCATTTCCGGATTTATAAAACCATATCCGATTCCGGAAGTATGGGTAAGCAGGTGCCTGACCGTAATGTCGTTTTTAGCTGGTTTTGTGCTATATGTTTCTTTGTCTAAATCAAATTCAGTAATTACTGTCGGATTTTCAAACTCCGGGATATACGTAAAAACCGGATCATCCAGCAAAAATTTACCTTCCTCATACAGCATCATCACAGCAACACTGGTTATAGCTTTTGTCATGGAGGCAATCCTGAAAATATCATCTGTCTGCATGCTGTCTTTCGATTCAATTTCATTGAAACCGAAACTTTTATAATATACGATTTTGCCTTTGCGCGCAATTAATGCCACGCCTCCCGGAATCCAGTTATTGGCTATATATTCATTCACCAGGTTATCAATTCGTTGTAACCGCTCGCCTGACATCCCCACTTGTTCAGGGCTCGCCTGTGTGAGTATGTTTGCGTTTTTAAGAGAGGCATTATCCTGATTCGGTGTCATGCATCCTGCAATGAATGCGAACAGGATCAGAACAATATGTACTTTTTTCATAATGACACTGTCTTGATGAGGATTTAAGGTAGAATTTTAGGTATGCGATAAAATTCGTGCGGTTTTAGATAGGGCGATATGGTAATTTACTTTTGAAAATTCAGTCAATTGCACAAAGAAATCATCTGTTTGCTTTCTTCATCTTCCAATTCGGCAAACCACACGGCCGAATACGTTTCATAAATTCCCACACCCATGGATCCCCATTTTACCTTGGCCCAAATGCCGCTGTTGATCATTACCGGATGATGCGCCGGACTGTTTTGCCAGGCTACAAGTGATTCTCCCGGCCCGGCCCCAGCGGACGAATAGTAAAGAATTTCATATCCGTTACTGTCAAATCCTGCAATTTCCCTTGGCTTGTTCCACATGCAGGTAGCCTTTTTATGATCTGATGTGTAGCAACATGATGTCCAGCTCCCCTTTTTTGACCAGGAGTGCGGATTGCATTTAGCGTTTTGTTTGTATGTATAGTTTTTAGCCAGGTCTCGTGAATGTGTTTTTGCCACTTTTGACAGAGATTGCGAAAATCGTATGGGTTCCAGGTCTATAGTTTCTCTATATGCATTGATCAGGTTGAAGAGTTCGACCTCCTCACTGGTAAGGCAATCTTCGGATATGGATACCTTGTCAGGAATAAAAGCAAGGATAAAATTTATGACGAAAATAAAAAGCAAACCCATTAGCAAATAATACGTATTAAATATTTATTTGTTCCTTTTTTTGCCTGAATTAAATACCTTCCTAAACAGGCTGGAATTCATTATCTTCGCCAGCCGAATGAAGCCTTGAGGCATTTTCAAAAACGGGTTGCTTGCTTCGGCAATTAACTACTTCAAATCCTGGACTTCGGCATAACTTGCAATGAAATTTATATATTTTTTTCTTAAACTGATTTTAATACTTTATTTATGAGCGGACAAACGATAACATTTGAAAAAGGCAATTTGCATATACCTGACAACCCAATAATTCCATTTATTGAAGGCGATGGGACGGGTGTTGATATTTGGCCTGCGGCTCAGAAAGTTTTGGATGCGGCAGTTAGCAAAGCCTTTAATGGAACACGGTCAATAGCCTGGAAAGAAGTACTCGCCGGCGATAAATCATATCATAAATCCGGCGAATGGATGCCAGCTGAGACACTACAGGCATTCAGGGAATACCGGGTGGGCATAAAAGGTCCGTTAACAACCCCGGTAGGGGGAGGTATCAGGTCGCTGAATGTAGCCTTGCGCCAGGAACTTGACCTATATGCATGTGTCAGGCCGGTCCGGTGGTTTGAAGGCACTCCGTCGCCTGTGAAAAATCCGGAAAAAACAAATATGATCATATTTCGGGAAAATACGGAAGATATTTATGCAGGAATTGAATTTCAGGAAGGAACAGAGGAAGCAGAAATTTTTTCCCGTATTTTACAAAAAAACTTTCCTGATAAATTTAAAAAAGTACGATTCCCCGATACAACTGGATATGGAATAAAACCGGTCTCAAAAGAAGGGACGGAAAGGCTCGTACGGGCTGCTATCGAACATGCAATTGAACATAAACGCGACTCGGTGACTTTAGTGCATAAGGGGAATATTATGAAGTACACCGAAGGCGCTTTTCGTGACTGGGGATACGGTTTGGCAAAAAGTGTATTCGGGGCGGTTGATTATCAGGGTGGGCCCTGGCAGGTTATTGAAAAAGACGGGCACAGTATAATCATTAAAGATGTAATTGCAGATGCTTTTTTGCAGCAAATCCTTACGCGTCCTTCCGAATATGCTGTGATAGCCACGCTGAATCTTAATGGCGACTATATATCCGATGCACTAGCTGCCATCGTTGGCGGCATTGGGATTGCACCAGGTGCTAACATTAACTACACTTCGGGTACCGCAATATTTGAAGCTACACATGGCACGGCGCCGAAATATGCCGGCCAGGATAAAGTAAATCCTGGATCATTGATCCTTTCCGGCGCAATGATGCTGGAGCACATGGGTTGGCAGGAAGCCGTAAATGTTATTTATAAAGGATTGTCTGCAGCAATATCAGCCAAACGAGTAACGTATGATTTTCACCGGTTGATGGAAGGGGCAACATTATTGAAATGTTCTGAATTTGGCGATGAGATAATTGCCAGAATGTAAATATTGTATAACAATAAACGCAGTAGTTGAAGAGACTTTATGCATATGTTATGTGTGAAGTCTCTTTCGTTATTCGACGTTTGTATGTATTTTTATACATAAGGCAACCTGGAATACATGGCAATTAAAATATTGAGTGCATCGCAGATCAAAGAGGTGGATGCGTACACCATTCTGCACGAACCTATTGCCTCAATTGACTTGATGGAACGCGCTGCTGCAGCCTTCACTGAATGGTTTGTCAGCAAATTCGATGTAAAGCACCGGACATACATTGTATGCGGCACCGGAAACAACGGAGGAGACGGTATGGCAGTGGGCAGGATGCTGTATGACCGTGGTTATGAGGTGTTTGCCTGTGTTGTCGGGCTGGGAAAAGGATCGGAGGATTTTCAAATCAACTATGAAAAGCTGATCCGTGACATTACCATTCCTGTTGTTCAGGATAAGAATGACCTTCCGGCCTTTAAAAAAACCGATGTTATCATTGACGCTATTTTCGGATCTGGTCTTTCGCGCCAGCCATCTGGTGTCCATGCATTTATTATAAATAAAATGAATGTTGCCAGGGCAATACGAGTATCTGTTGATATATCTTCCGGGTTATATTGTGACAGTTCGTCCTTAAACAACATTTCGGTTAAAGCCGATTATACAGTTTCATTTCAATTACCTAAAATGGCATTTCTTATGCCTGAAAATGATGCTTGTGTAGGTGAGTGGCACGTAGTGGATATCGGGTTGGATCGTGAATTTATTAAACGGAAAGTTACGCACTTTCATCTGCTGACTGAAATTTTCCTGCGTCCGTTCATATTCCCAAGAAATAAACATGCGCATAAAGGAGATTTCGGCAAAGGTCTGTTGATTACAGGAAGTTACGGAAAAATGGGTGCTTCTGTACTTGCATCAGGCGCTTTTATGAGATCTGGCGCCGGATTGCTTACGGTACTGGCTCCAAAATGCGGTTATGATATATTACAGACAAGTGTGCCGGAGGTAATGGTACTTACCAGTGGTAAAGAAATAATTGAAAATAAGCTGCCGTCACTGGAGGGTTATGACGCGGTAGGTATTGGTCCGGGTATTGGTACACATGAAAAAACGGTGAAAGCAATAAAAAGAATCCTGCAACTTGCTGGCAAACCTGTGGTAATTGATGCGGATGGATTAAATATTCTGGCTGAAAACAGAAAATTACTGGATATCGTACCTGCACGTAGTATTCTTACGCCCCATCCAAAAGAATTTGAGCGGCTCACAGGTACAGTTCAGGATGGTTTTAGCAGAATAAAGAAATTGAAACAGTTTTCCAAAAAGTTGAACTGTTATGTGATTCTGAAGGGGGCACATACGGCCATTGCAACTCCTGAAGGCAATATATATTTTAATCCTACCGGTAATCCGGGGATGGCAACCGGCGGAAGTGGCGATGTACTTACCGGTATAATTACATCACTGCTGGCACAACACCAAAGCCCGTTCCATGCAGCTATTCTTGGGGTATATTTGCACGGACTGGCCGGCGATTTTGCAAAAGAAAAAATGGGCGAAGAAGGCCTGATCGCGTCCGATATTAATAGAAATATTCCCGAAGCATTGGCCTATCTTCACAGAAATGTTTGATTGGAAATAAAACCCCTGTTTTACATTTTTCAGGCCTTTATGGGCAAATTTCCGGTATATTTCGGTAACCATTTGCGCTATTTATCGTATATATATATAGGTAAAGTGAATTTTTTGGTGTGAAATTTGCTCTTAATAACCTATCGTAATGAAATACCTGATTTACATTGTACTTTTTATTGCACTGGCATTGCCGGGGTTATCTGTTGCGCAGTCAGGTGATGGGCTTTTGGCTTTTGAAGAGGCTTCCATTACCGAAAAAAACCGGATTGAACTTTACCCGAATCCTGCGGTTTCTTACATCAATATCCAAATCAGGGAATCAGAGCTGTCGAACCCTCAATTTGTTTTATACAGCATTATTGGAAATAAAATTAAAATTGAACCTGAGGTTATCAGCGACAATAAGTTTAGGATTGAGCTAAAAGAACTACCTGCAGGTTATTATCTGCTATCTATCAAAGATTCAAAGACCAACTTCAAAAGGACATACAAGTTCTTAAAACGCTGATTCATCCTGCCTTCATGTTTTCAGCGTTGCAAGACCCTGGTAATTTTTCATGGTGGGTTGTCTTCTACCGCAGAAAGTTGAGTAGAACCGAACAATTTACGTAAAATACAGAATATCAATCCACCGAGTGATATTGATAAATGGATAGTCCCTTCCATCAGAGGGGATAAGGGGTGGGTTTTTCAAAAGTTGATGTATGGATATTTTGAGTTGAATATTAATAAAGTACTTGATTTATCTGTATTCGTGGCATTTAGTATCTTCTTCGTTTTCTTTTGCTTGCCCAAAAAAAAACGAAGCACCGAGCCTGCCTTAGTGCCTAAGTACGGCTGGCAGGAAAGAAAAGGGCACCACGGTCAAAGACACATTTCCCCGCTAAACCCACTGACTAACCCTGCGCAAAAATGTCTAAACAGTTTGGGAAGGATTGCAGTACAACACAGAGCAACATTTTTGAAGGCCTGCTTGCCCGCAAACCCTCAATGTATCCACACTGACAGCGTTAAGGTCGCTGTACTATATGTAACTTCAACCTTTCTCAGAGCGTCTTCCGCGCGAATTGTTAGGAATTTTTAATTCTTTTTTTATCTCTGGTGCTTTTGGGGTAGAATAAAGTGTTTTTATTTTCCTGCAATTTCGTAACTAAAATTCTGCATTTCCAGGTGTTCGCGGAAAAGGAATGACATCCCGGATGTTTCCCATACCCGTAATAAACTGTACCATTCTTTCAAAACCCAGGCCAAATCCGCTATGTGGCGCCGTACCAAACCTGCGTGTATCCAGATACCACCACAGTT
>JACZXH010000087.1 GCA_022571715.1 Bacteroidota bacterium
CAAAATTCTCGATTATGTATTCCAAAACATCCTGATCAGATTTTGGAGATGGGCTATTAAGAAGAAATTGGTACACTTCTTCAAATGCAAGAATATTAGTAGATATTGTAGTAAATAAGAACTCTTTGTCTTTGTTTTTAAGATACTCAATTCCAGCATCTGTTAAATCACATGCGCCACCCTTAAAGTCTATTAACCCCATGTTTTTCGGGACATTTAAATATCCATTAGCCGTTTTTAGAGAAGATACATTTTCAAATGTTTCAACGAACCAGTTTACCAATTCATCTCGCGTACATTTGGTTGCTTGGATTTTTTCCAAGAGTAAATCAAGGGTCTCCACATAGGAATAAATGCCACCAGGTAAAGGCCAAATTGAACGACTTTTATTGGCACTTCCTTTAATTGTTGAGTCTGATAATTCATTTTCAAATAACTCAGAGTTAATTGAAAAAACACTAACTGTTTCTTCTTTAACACCAACCTTATATTTAAAAAGCAACTCAATTAGTTTTTGCCCATCAACTAAGGAAACTGGCATTTTATTTGTTGCCTTAGCTTCATTAACAGCATCCTTTGTAAATTCAGAAGTAGTGATTATCAATCCTCTTTGGTCAACCTCTGCACTACCTCTTAATTGTGTAATGTATTTACCTGAAATATTGTTACCTTTTTTGTACCTCTTAGCTTGAATAACTGTTTTGACGTTTGTTAAACCGCCAACTGTTAGATTACCAAAAATATCAATCCCTTGATCACCGCTTCTCTTTGTAACTTCAACATTTTCATAACCTATTTTTCTTAATAGTTCGGCAATTAAATATTCAAATTGAAAAGGATCCATTTCTTGAATTCTTTCAATCAATTTCTGCTTTACTAATTCATTTTGATTTTGAATAGCTAGCAAAGGGGAGTTTGCTGATTCAGTTTGCTTTTTTAGGGCAAAAAGCCCCCTCCCAACTTTTTTGAATTTCGTTGATGAATTATTATTAATTTCCGTATATAATTGGGCTGCCATTGTCGCCTCTGGAGTTGCTCCAGAAGTTTCAATTAGCTCTTCATCTAGGGCAATATTAGTTATCTCTTTTGCAGATAATGGTTCGTCAGCATCCTTTAATATTTTTGCTGCCGCTTCTTTGAATGATAGTTTCTTCATATTGCTATTCTAATTAAGCTCAACGATTGTGTAAAGGGCACTTTATGCACTTTATCTACATTATGGGCACCCGAATTAAGGTTAAATATACTGCAAATTTAAAACCATTATTGACTCTTCTCTCTTTCCTGCAGCCAATGATCCTTCTCCCCAACTGTCCCACGAATTATAAGAAGGAAAAAATGTTGCGTTAAATAAAAACAATTTATTCGCTTGCAAAATCATGTCATGTCGTAGAAAATTATTGGCTATTGCATTGATAAAATCTTCTGAAAGCTTGAAATTTCGAAGTTGCTCCATAATTATTCATACCTCAACGTATTTGCCGGGTTAACCAAGGCCGCTTTTATGGTTTGAAAACTAACCGATACGAGCGCAATAAATACTACTAATAGTCCGGAGAGGATTAACACTGTAATGCTAACATTAATATGATATGGAAAAGTTTGTAGCCATTGATCCATGAGCCACCAAGCCAATGGTAGCGCAAAAAGATTTGATACCAGAACTAACTTTGCAAAACCACTTGATAGTAGGACAACTATGGCATTTACCGAGGAACCCAGAGCCTTACGAATACCAATTTCCTTGGTCCGCTGACTTGTCATAAATGAGGCCAGTCCAAATAATCCCATGCAGGCTACAAAGATTGCCAGGAATGAAAAAATGCTGAATACACTGCTAAATCGTCTATCACTATCGTATTGCCTGTTAAAAAACTCATCCAAAAAGAAATAGTCAAAAGGGTTCCCCGGGAAGAACACAGCCCACTCATTTTCAATATCTTCCAGCACTTTTTGATAATTGCTTGATTCTATTTTATAGGCAAAAAATGAGTTTGAAGTAGTAAGTCTGAACACCATTGGCGCTTTGTCATTTTTAAGCGACATCTGGTGGTAGTCTTCAATTATACCGGCAATTTCAAGGGTATCTTCGCCAAGTCTTACTTTTTCACCTATTGCCTCCTCAAAATCCTTAAAATCCAAAATGGTGGCGAGGGATTTATTTAATATCACCTTGTCATCATCATTGAAATCCTTTGAGAAATTTCTGCCTGCAATGACGTTTAAACTAAATGATGGAATGTAATCATGATCGATGCCAACATTATAAACTGTTGCTGCTGCATCGGTATTCCCACTAAGCCTACGGATTCCTCTGGTCCAGAAAATTTCATTGCCCGGTACATTGCTTGAAGCCGTCATCCCTATAACTCCAGGAATTCGGTTTGTTTCAGTTTTGAAACTCTCAAGCTGATCGTTATAGGTAGAATCTGTG
Organism: Bacteroidota bacterium; assembly: GCA_022571715.1. Taxonomy (GTDB): domain Bacteria; phylum Bacteroidota; class Bacteroidia; order Cytophagales; family Cyclobacteriaceae; genus SZUA-230. Next base: position 2,435 of record JACZXH010000087.1, read on the forward strand.
ATCCCGGGACCTTTAATAACCAACGTTTGATTAATATTTATTCCCAGATCTTTATTTTTCATAAACTTAAGTTGTTGGAGTACAATAATAGTCCCCGCAATTAATACTACCGATACTGTAAATTGAAAAACAACCAGTGACTTTCTAAAAAATGCACCCTTTGAGGATTTAAATATTTTACCTTTAAGAACAACAACGGGCTGGAATGAAGATATTACCAATGCAGGATAAAATCCAGAAAGAATTGTCCCACCCACAAAGAGCAAAGCCACAAAACCCCAAAACTGTGGGTCGTAAATCATAGTAAAGCCAATATCCCTACCTGTAAGTTCTGTGAAATAAGGCCAAACCAATACCACAATCAGTACACCTATAATCGAGGCAACCAGGTTCAAAATAAATGCCTCCATTAAAAATTGAATGGTCAGCTGATGCTTATTTGCACCCATTACCTTTCTCACCCCTACCTCATTGGCTCGTTCCATTGATTTTGCCGTGCTCAGATTAATATAATTTACCCAAGCGATCAGGAGAATAAAAAAAGCAATAATTGTAAGAAAATAAACTGCATTACCATCGCCTTGTTCCTCAGGTAGCGATTCTTGTAATAAATTAGAGTAAAGGTGAATGTCCAGCATGGGTTGTAATATAAACTCCTGATAAGAATCATGTTTCTCCCATGATTCCCCGCGTACTTCTTCCACATAATCATCCCATCTGGTTTGAAGTTCTTTATAATCAACTCCTTCCTTTAATAAAACATAGGTGTTATGGTCATACCATCCCCAGGATGATTGCCAATCCCAATCGGGAGACCATACATTAAACAATGCTTGATTTACCAGAAAATCAAATTTAATATGAGAATTTTTTGGTATGTCTTTAAATACTGCGGTAACTTCATACTCATGTTCGCCATCAAAGGTGATTGTTTGTCCAATTGGTTCGGCCTGGCCAAAGTATTTCTCTGCTGCTTTAGCAGAAATAGCTACTTTGCCACCCCCATCGATGCAGGTTTCGGGGTTGCCACTAATAAACTTTATGTTGAAAATATTGAATACAGATGGCTCAGTCACCTGTATATTATTAACCTCTCTAAAAGATTTTAGGCCCATAACCGGATCATTGTAACTAACCACCGCACCCATAGGAAAGAGCCTGGCTTGCTCAATTACCTCATCGAAATTTTCTTTCATTGCCGGGCCAGCGGCGGGTACGGCAGCGGCACACTCAAAATTTAGTTCACCATTTCGATAACCGTTATACTGGATCCGATAAATACGTTCGCTGTTATTATTGAATGTATCATAGCTTTTTTCATATTTTACGTACTGCATAATCAGTAAGCTGGAAGCTATTCCAATTGCCAATCCAATTATATTTAGAAAAGAAAACCCTTTGTTTTTTTGGAAATTTCGAATGGCAGATCTGATATAGTTTTTGAGCATGATTGTGGCGTTAGTTTTATTAATAGACTGACATATTCAAAGGAATTAATTTCAGAAGAAGCTAATGCTGAAGCTCGGGGAACTCTTGTAATTGTAAATAAAATTCAAATAAATTATTTACTCTGAAGCAATGGACTTAACAGGATTGATAGAAGCGGCTTTGTACGATTGGTAACTCACCGTGATCCATGAAACTGCTAAAGTAACCAACCCTGCAACCAGAAAGATGAAAAAATTCAAATCCGTTTGGTAGGGAAATGATTGAATCCAAGAATTGGCCACAAGATATCCCAATGGAGCGGCAATCACCATGGCAATACCAACCAAAATTGTGAACTCCTTATTTAACATAAATACTAATTGCAGGGTACTTGCTCCCAGCACCTTTCGTACACCAATTTCTTTATACTTCACTTCAGCAATAAAGGAAGCCAGTCCATACAATCCAAGGCATGCGATCAGAATGGCAATGGTGCTAAAGATGCTGAAAAGAGACATGAGTCGTTCTTCAGCCTCATATTGACGGTCAAAATCTTCATCAAGGAAAGAATATTCAAATAGTTTATTGGGCATAATACTTGCAAAAATCGATTGTACTATTTTTATGGATTCCTGAAAGTCGTCTCCGTTTACTTTTATTGAAATATAACCTGGCGTTCTTTCTCCATTCATCACTACGATGAATGGTTCGATAGACTGGTTTGCCGACATAAAATGAAAATCTTTTAATACGCCAATTACCTTCCCTTTTCTTCTTTGCCAGCCAAGTTCTTTTCCAATAGCTTCTTCAGGATTTGTCCATCCCAGGCGAGCAGCCCCTGACTCATTAAGTATAAACGCTTTATTTACGTCAGAAGGTCGATTTTCATCAAAGGCCCTGCCGGCAGTCAATTTTAAATCATAAAGTGGGATAAAATCATGATCCACAGCTATATATCTCATATCGCTCCATTCGGCATCATCTGTCCAGCCTAATCTAACAACATTATTTCCCATCTCTTCACCGGGGATACGACTTGACAAGGAGGTTGCCATAATGCTGGATTCATTATCCAATGCATTTTTTAATGCCCTAAATTCCTGACGAGCTGTGTTTGTATGCCGCGTTGGGATGTAAATGGTTTGTTCCTTATCAAATCCAAGTGACATGTTGCGCATGAATTTTAGTTGGCTGTTGGTAGCAAACGTGCCACCAATCAGAAATACAGATATTGTGAACTGGAATACAACTAGTAACTTTCGTAAAACATTTCCTCTTGCAGTCGAATAAATACTTCCTTTAAGTACCGACGATGGATGAAATGATGAGAGGAATAATGCAGGATACCCACCAGCAGCAACTCCGATAAAAAGACCAAAAAATAAGATTCCTCCAAGGATAACCCAAGAGGATTGCCCCACAATTGATAAGGATTTTCCAGTAAAATCATTGATTGCATCCAAAATAAAAAATATAAATACCACTGAAATAATTAATGCGATAATTGACATGAGGATTGATTCACCAAGGAATTGGGCAATCAGGTGTTGTCGTTCAGCTCCAGAAACTTTCCTGATGGCAATTTCTTTTGCACGCTTTGTGGATCTTGCCGTGGCTAAATTCATAAAATTGATACAGGCAATCAACAGGATAAAAAGGCCGATGATGGAAAAGATATAAACATACGCTTCTTTGGAATTAGCTTCTAATTCACCTCTTAGGTCGGAATTTAGGTGTATTTCCTTGAGATTTTGCAGGAAGTACTCCTGGTAATATCCACTTGATTCTTCCTGATCCGCGATATAATTTCTTGATATTCGTTTTATTTTTTCACCAACTTCATAGGGATCAGATAAAGGATTCAACTCCACATAGGTGTATGTACCAAAGTTCCACCAGCCTTCTACGTATCTTTCGGTTTCATATAATGTCTGGAAAGACGCGAGCATATCGAATCGTAAATGCGTATTTTGAGGAATATCTGCCAAAACACCTGTAACCGTGAATGAGATAGAATCTTCAGGAAAATATAATTGCTCACCTACCACGTCCAATCGGTTAAAATATTTTATTGCATACTCCCTACTAAGAACTATTTCAAAAGGTTCATCGAGGGCTGTTGATGCATCTCCGTCAATAAGCGGAAATGTAAACAATTGAAATACATTGGAATCTGCCAAATAAATAGTTTCATAGTACTCGGTTCCATCTGATTGTTGAACGATTCTGTTTTGATGCCTGCGAAATCGTACAGATTGAAGAATTTCCGGATAATCATTAACAAGGTGTTGTGCAACCCCAGCACCCATCGTTGCATTATCTTCCTGACCTGCATCATTTGGTAGATAATATGTACACGACAATCGATAAATATTCTCGGCATTTTCGTGATTGGTATCATAGGTAAGCTCATCCTGAACATACAGGAAAATGGCAATGGCGCATGCCATTCCAACGCTTAGTCCAAATATATTGATGAAAGAGTAAACGGGATTCTTGAAAAGATTCCGAAAAGCAACAATTAGGTAGTGTCGTATCATTTTGTCTAGAATTATTTATACTAATTATACTTAAGTCGGTAATCGCAGATAAAAAGTTTTAACAAACATCAAAATATCTTATCAGCACTAAAAAGGGCCCTATACAGCGAAACACACATATAGTAATAACTTTAATATTGAACAATGGTTACAGAAAACTACGATATGATATATTGCAGGCATTGACAAAACAATAATTACCAATAAACAAGTCTTTTGTAAAATTCATATTTAGTGTTTTTATAGGAGTCTAAATATGTTTATTTAGCAATGCCAACGTCCTCCAAGATCCGGTTGCTCCATTTATTGATCAGCTTCCCACCAGGCACCATGATACTTTACATATTCATATACATATAATCTCGAACTGAATTTGTTTTGATGGGATGCTCAATAGTGACAGATACTGCAAAAACCAATGGCCAGAATATGTGATTTAGTTGAAGAAAAATATGGGTTGACAATCGCTCGAAAAAAAGGTTAGAAAAGCCAGATAACCAACGATAAACTAACCATAAAAAGTAGATAAAAAGTGAAAAAATCCGTCTCTCTGAGTATCTGACGATATACCGCTGAACTATTGCTGAGGGATATGCACAAGTAAGCTAAACCTCAGTTAAATATTAAAACCGTTTATGAAAAATTTTTGTCTAGCCTAAAGTATAGAATCCCGTTGTTTTATTTGTCTCCAGATTATAGTAACTTGTAGCACTATGTCTCAATTCACTATTAAAATTAACGGAGAAAGTCACCAGGTTGATGTTGCTCCGGATACACCCATGTTGTGGGTATTGCGTGATCATTTGAAACTCGTCGGAACCAAATATGGATGCGGAATCGGAGCGTGTGGCGCCTGCACTATTCATGTAGATGGGGTGGCTACCAGATCATGTTTACTACCTGTTTCTGTTGTGGGAGAAGGTGCTATCACCACCATCGAAGGGTTGTCTGCAAAACAAGATCATCCGATTCAGCTAGCCTGGCTGGAACACGATGTATCTCAATGTGGATATTGTCAATCCGGTCAGATAATGAACGCTGCTTCTCTTTTGAATCAAAACCCAGATCCAACTGACAGTGAAATCGACATTGCAATGAATGGAAATATCTGCCGTTGCGGTACCTACATTCGTATTAAAGCAGCAATCAAAACAGCTACCAACAACAGTTAATTCCTACTCTAAGTGATATACTTATTCAAAACTACCCGATCATGACATTTATCAAAACAACTTATAACCGAAGATCTTTTCTGAAAGTTTCTGCCTCTGCAAGTGGGGGATTGGTGCTTGGATTCAGCTGGTTGGCGTCTTGCAACCCAACTACAGAGCAATTACGCTTAATGCCGGAAGAATGGTTTAACATCAATGCCTTTTTGAAAATTGGTGACAATGGGCTCGTTACCATTATGTCTCCAAATCCTGAAATCGGACAGAATGTCAAGACTTCTATGCCTATGATCGTGGCAGAAGAGCTTGATGTAATCTGGAAAGATGTAATTGTGGAACAGGCCGGTCTCGATACCAAAAAGTATACCCGGCAACTGGCTGGAGGTAGTCAATCTATCCGTCAGGGATGGCAAAGTTTACGCATGGCGGGAGCTACGGCCCGACATATGCTTCTCCAAGCGGCAGCAAAACAATGGAATGTTCCTATATCAGAACTATCCACTGAGGGTGGTATTATAAACCATCCTTCTGGGAAATCAGCAGGGTACGGCGAAATGGCTTCTGCAGCGGCAAACCAGACAGTGCCGGAAGAAGTGGAGTTAAAGGACCCGAAAGACTTTAAAATCATTGGAACGCCAACTAAAAATGTCGATGGGCCTAAGATTATTAAAGGAGAACCTCTTTTTGGCCTGGATTATCAACATGAAGGAATGTTGATTGCAATGATTGAACATCCTCCCGCTTTTGGCATGAAACTGAAATCGGTTGATGACAGAGAGGCCCGGTCTATGCCTGGAATCAAAGATGTGTTAACGATCGATTCGCTTCCTGAAGGTACGGAAAAGCAGTGGTCAGATGTCAATGCTTTCCCGCAATTGGTTGTAGTGGTAGGTAATACCACATGGGAAGTGATGAAGGCGAAGAAAGCTTTGAAGATTGAATGGGAACGCGTTTCTGAAGGGGAAAGTACCTTGGATTATAAAGAAGGGTTAACCAAATTGCTTGAAAAACCTGCTGAAGAACCAGCAAGAAAAGACGGAGATCCCGATTGGGCCTTTAAAAACGCTGCCCTGGTAATCGAAAAAACCTATACTGCTCCGTTTCTGGCACACAACACCATGGAGCCCATGAATTTCTTTGCTAACGTAACTTCAGATAGGGCCGAATTAGTAGGTCCTATCCAGACGCCTGAGTATATGAGCAAAACTGCTTCAAAGGTACTGGGACTTCCGGAAGATAAAATTGCCATCATGATGACCCGTATGGGAGGCGGTTTTGGCAGGAGGTTGTATGGCCATTTCGGGATTGAAGCGGCGGTAATTTCTCAGAAGATCAACGCTCCTGTGAAATTGATATATACGCGTGAGGATGATATGACGCAGGGCACATACCGGCCTGCTTACAAAGTGAAATACCGTGCTGCACTGGATGAAAATAACAAGTTAATTGGCTTTCATGTCCGGGGTGCAGGCACCAATGGCAGCCTTGTTTTTGCTAACCGGTTTCCGGCAGGAACAGTTGATCATTACCTGGCTGAAAATTATGTATTGGATTCCAATATTTCCGTAGGTGCCTGGCGGGCGCCACGTTCCAATTTCATCGCTTGTGCAGAGCAATCCTTTTTGGATGAAGTAGCGGAAGCAGCAGGTAAGGATCCGATCGATTTCCGCCTGGAACTGTTTGATAGAGCTATTTCAAATCCTGTCGGTGAAAAGAATGATTATGATCCGGAGCGGTATGCAGGGGTACTAAAGCTGGTAAAAGAAAAATCGCAGTGGGGTACAAGTAAACCTGGCGTTCATCGGGGAGTTTCTGCTTACTATTGTCATAATTCTTACGTGGCACAGGTTTTGGATGTAGTTGTTGAAAACAACAATCCTAAAGTAGTGAAGGTTTGGTGCGCCATCGACTGTGGCATAGTAGTAAATCCGGAAGGGGCCCGGAATCAGGTTGAAGGCGGAATTACGGATGGCATTGGCCATGCATTATATAGCGCGATGACATTTGAAGATGGTAAACCAGAACAAAACAACTTCAATAACTACCGGTTGATCCGTCATGGCGAAGCACCTCTGGAAATTGAAACGTTCTTCGTTGACAATGGCATTGATCCTACAGGGTTAGGAGAGCCTTCATTACCACCTGTGGCTGCCGCCATGGCAAATGCTTTTTATCAGGCAACCGGCAAACGCTATTATAACCAACCATTTATGTATGATGAGAGCAAAATGGACTTGAGAAACACCATCTAAGCCAGATAATTCATAAATACAAATTTTGTGCAGTTAAGAGCGGGGAGTGCCCAGAATTGTCATTAGAAAATTACTGCGGTTTCTAATTGACAGTCATTTGCGCCATCCCGCCAAGGCGGGACATACTTGCACACTTCTTGGTACTCACCATAATCTTAACTATGCCTCCATGCAATAAATCTACGCGAGCACCTGACTAACAGCCATTTAGAACCCTCGCACAAAGTCTAATGACAATTCTGGGTTTAGTACTTAAAAATAAATCACTAAATTGCAAATTATCAATTGGGTACAATTTCATTAATGGTACTGAGAATTTCCATATTGGTAATTTCACTCATATTATGGGGAGGTATGACTTTTGCCCAGGAGTATCAGAACAAAACAGCACTGGTCATTGGCAATACTAATTATGCAGTGGGAAGACTACGAAATCCTGTCAATGATGCCAGAGTACTTAGTGAGACCTTATCAAATCTTGGTTTCAAGGTAACTACAAAGTATGACTTGAGTCGAGTGGGGTTACGAGAGGCGATAAGGGAGTTCGGGCTAGAAATACGGGATAAGGAAGGGATAGCTTTCTTTTATTATTCCGGTCATGGCTTGCAAAGTGAAGGCATCAATTATTTGGTACCCGTAGATGCTGATATTCATGAAGAATATGAGATCAGGGATCAATGCGTAAGTGCAGATCAGGTATTACGTATGCTCGACTCGTACAAGAATCCTTTCAATATAATAATATTGGATGCTTGCCGGAACAACCCCTATGAAAGCCGCTACCGATCTGGTGGATCAAATGGACTTGCTCATCCTGAAGTAGTTCCTACTGGCTCTATTATGGCATTTTCCACAGCTCCTGGAAGAACAGCTTCTGACGGAGATGGGGACTTTGGATTATATACGCAGGAGTTGATCAGAGCAATTAATACACCAGGTCTTGACATTGAAAGTGTATTCAAACAGACACGTATCAGGGTAATGGAACTCTCAGGTAATAAACAGATACCCTGGGAAACCTCGTCTCTTATTGGTGATTTTTATTTTGTCGATTCCGGCAACCAGAATATTTCACCAGAAATGATACCGATATTCCTAGACTACAAGGAGTCCATAATAAAGGATGAGGAACACAAAGAAATGGTTAACAGAATATTAAAACAGTTATCTGTTAAAATTCAAAGCGTACATTTTGAAACAAAAGATCCGTTGTATTATGATGTTCCACTCAATATAAAAAGAGTAAGAATGTCAACTGATGAAAATATTATAATATCAGAATACTTTCCAAATGGAAAAGTAAATAGACAAGAGCAATACAGTAACAACTTCTTAACAAGTTCTAAAGATTTTAAATATGATATTTTTGGGAATCTTACGAGTATTGATTTTACCGTTTTGTCTAATGAGGATCCTGTTGCAAAGAGTATTCAGTTATATAGAGGAGATTCGACTGTGTTCTGGTCTTCGATAAGCAATTTAAATTTTCGTTATAAAAACATTTACATTGCAACAGACCTTGTCCTTAACGTGCAGGAGCAGGACTTTGATTTCACCTTGAATTTTATCAACCTGTTAAGGAAGCTACCTAAAAATCATGTATTTATATCCTATTCCGAGCTTTTCCGCGATTCGGAGGTTGACGAAGATGATTCTTTAATTCATGTTAACACCTACGGTACCAGTTTCAGTAAAAAGAATCTATACTCTTACAAATTGTCAAATGCGAAATGGAAACTTGTTAAGACTGAAGCTTTCACAATGAAAGGGGATATTGTGAAGGAACGAATATTTGAATTGATGGACACAGACGATTTGATTACTGAATATGAGCGGGATTCAAATAATAAAATAACCAGGATTACGAAGATCATGGAGGATAAAATTGTGGGACTAAACCTTTACTCCAGGAATTTTGATGGGTTTATAAATCAGTTAGAAATCCGGTGGGACTTCGATAATCAGGGAAATCCTCAAAAAGTCAGAAATTGGACCTTTTCGTATGAATTCTATCCTGATGAATAACTCTGGAAAAGAAAATGTGGTTGCTTAACTTGTGTAGCTAAAATGTTAGGTTCAAACCAACTCCATACCTTGTGACATTAACCGATAGACTTGTGATATGACCTTCATTGAACTGGTCTATTGCCTGATTTAGATTTGACTTACTTTTTGATGAGATCACTATTATCGTAGCAACCCCAGCCACGAGTACACCTCCAATTATATATCCGGATATATCTCTCCCGACACTGACTCCACCACCTGAGGGTGGTGGACTTCCACCTGGTGATGGAGGTGAAACATCATCATGAGTCGATGCTGCTAATAAAGCGATAGGGGCAATAAGTAAAGTCGAACCTGTAATGATAAACGTAGCTTTTCTTATCTTCCTTTTATTATTGTATTTATTGAAATATTCTATTGCCAATGGATCGCCGGAGTTTTCAAAAATAACTTTCAATTCCTTGGATTTATAGGTTTTGGAATGGTAGCTATATTTCTTACCTTCTAATTTATCAATTGTTTCTTGTCCCGAAACAAAGATCGGGAAGGAAACCAAAATTACAATCAGGTATATTTTAGGGCTATGCTTCCGAATCATGATAAGTTATCACCATTAAGTTACAATTTATAGATATGAACTGTCAATCGCAAATGCAGGAATTATGCTAAGACCATGTTTACTTCCTTTAGTACTTAATAATCACTACCGGAACTCATACGGTAAACCAAAGGATCCTGGTCGCATACCCTTTTAAATACTTTTCAAAAACCGCAATTGAGAATTTACTTCTGGGTTTAATCCCCTGCACTGATCGGTATGAACCTTGTATAAAAAATACCCATCTTGCAAAAAGATCAACGTAACACGAACATTGGCATAACGTAGATGGATCAATTCTTAAATAAATATGAACGATTTTAATTATATGTAAAAATATTAGCCCAATATTTACATGAGAATATTTAATTTTAACTCTCCTGAAAGAGTTGTTTCTTGCAAATAAATGTGAGGGAGGAGACTCATACCTTGTGAATTTGTTTGAATAAATGCAACTGAGGACGAGAATGTTACTGCATAAATCAAATAAGAGGAAATGAAGTCAATCGTATTACATGCAGAAGGAAATTCAATGGAGGAAGCCTTCAACAAAGCACAAAAAGAAGCCAGTTACCATTATGGTGATCCTAAGAGTAGTCAAATCAATAAATGTGATTTGACCAGGGACGTAACGAACGATTTAGAGTTCGCGCTCGCCGTGACCAAAGATAAAAGTGAAAGTGTTGAAATCGAATTCCAGAAAAAATGGCTTGACAAGACTGCCAAAAAAGAAGTTGTAGGATACAGGAAAGAAAAGAGCCTATACGTTTTCGTTGGTTGGGCCCCGTAATAGCTGGAGCGGTAATTAGCATTTATCAATGGGACTGAACAAACTTTTTAACTTTACGCGATGTATAGGACTTATTAGATCGTGGTCAGGGTGTAAATAGCATACGATTACTAATCCGGTGATCGCGGTACCAAATCAATTTTTATTCCGCATCCTTATTTCTCTAAGCTCCTGCCCCAATACTGCAGGCAGGCTTAGCAGATGCTAAAATTGAACCAACATTAATGTACGCAGGGCATCAGTTTGCTGATTATTCTCTCCTCACTTGATGCTCGAAAAGGGCAAGGAACAAGCCCAAAGTCCTTAGTGCTCAAATGTTTGACAAAACCACAGAATTTTTGCGGAAAACTTGGGGTGTCTTGACTTTTCCCGTAGATATCTTCCATGGGAGCCCTTTGGACCTTCGGGGTTAGTCCGTTTTGTGTCAAGACGTGATGAATACTGGAGTAAATTTTAGGACTGTGAGGGGCTACATAGTCTCTTCCAACAATTGATCAAAAAGTTCTTTTTTTATTCCCAGGGATTGCTTAACCAATGGACCGTTTAATAAAACAGGTTCTGTATCCTCATAAGTCGGTTTTTCCACTTTGTAAACCAATCCTAACGGGATACGATCACCGAATTCCATTGCTGTGGTCATCGCATCCGCTAAATCTGTCAGATCCCGATCAGGTGCCTCATCTTCTAACTTATAAATCCGCTCTTTAAACCAGGAATACGTATTGAGTTTGTTGTAAGTGACACATGGACTGAATACATCGATAAATGCAAAGCCCT
>JACZXH010000127.1 GCA_022571715.1 Bacteroidota bacterium
TGTCCAGATTAATAGTTTCCCCGATATAATAGCGGTTGTTCTTTAATGATTTTAAGATATACACAACTGCTTTCACAAATAGCAAAGGCCGGTATAAAACCAGCCTCTTTTTTAGTAGCGGGGGTAGGACTTGAACCTACGACCTTTGGGTTATGAGCCCAACGAGCTACCAACTGCTCCACCCCGCGATATAGTATTCGTTAAACTCTACATAGCGTGTCCGCTTTACACCATTCCACTCCCGAAGTCGCTTCGCTGTTCGGGATCCTTCGGACCCGCGATATAGTATTCGTTAAACTCTACATAGCGTGTCCGCTTTACACCATTCCACTCCCGAAGTCGCTTCGCTGTTCGGGATCCTTCGGACCCGCGATATAGTAATCTTTAACTTTATATTGCGTGTCCGCTCTTTCTTTCTCAACTCCCGAAACCGATTCGCTGTTCGGGATCCTTCGGACTCACAATAAACCAATTCCTTTAAACAGAACTGCAAAAGTAATGGATTTTGAATCAAAATACAATGAGATTAACTGCATTTTACTGCATAAAAACCACACTGCATGATTCTGTTTTTTGGTATCCTGCATTTTAAAGCGTAAATTGATTTTACGCCTGTCCTGAAAACCGGAGCCGGAATGTAGTTTAGTCATCAATTGTTAAAAAATAGTGAAATATTCACCATCTGATCATAACAAAATCATCCAGGTCATAGCTGATCACAATCTCGATCCGGAGTCCTTCGCATTTGTCAAAAGCAAAGGCTGGGTGCACATTTATTTCAAGCCTTCGGGTGAAGATTTTGCCTTTTATCTTAAAAAGGAGACACACCTTAATCCGGAAACGAAGCAATGGGTAAAAAATTCCTATTATAAAGTGAAAAAAAGCAGTGGAAAAGTATTACACGCCGGCGATCAGCAAACCCTGCTCCGTGAGTTTTGTGGCTGGATAGAAACACTTAACAGACTTTGAAAATGTTCGTTGCCATGTAGATACACCCTACCACAGATACAGGATATTGAATAATGAACGGGGGATTAATTATTTTAAATGTAGATTTGGCAGGATGCAATCAATCCGGATTATTACGCGCTGTGTATGTCTGATGATGCTTGCAGCATGCAGCGGCGAGCCTGAAAATAAAGCCGTTCAAATCGTACAAAAATCCATCGAAGCCCATGGCGGATGGCTAGAATGGCAACATGTAAAGCACATTACGTACAGCAAAACGACTCTTTTATTTGATTCAACCGGACAAAAAGAATCCGAAATAACGCAATTCCATGATTACCGGCTGTTGCCTGGCTTTACAGGTGAAATCCACTGGACAAACCCGGATGACAGAGCCGGAAACCGGATCGTTTTCGATGGCAAACGTGCATTCCGGCTGACAGGCAACCAGAAGACTGCGGACAGCCTTGAATCAGAAAGTGCTTACAATACGATAATTTCTTCGCATTTTGTGCTGTTTCAGCCCTGGAAATTGCTCGATCCGGGTGTAACACTGATCTATGAAGGTCGTGATACATTGGAAGATAATACGGTTGTGGATGTGGTACGGGCCCGGTATGGAACAGAAACAGAAATAGCAGGCCAGGATCGCTGGTGGTTTTATTTTGATGTCACAAGCCATATGCTGGTGGCAAATATGGTAAACCATGATACCCGTTATAGCTATATAAAAAACCTGGATTACGACACTACTACAAACCTCATATTTAATCATCATCGGAAAAGTTATTTTACTGACAGTCTTAGGAACATGAACTATCTTCGGGCAGAATATTTTTATGAAAACTTCAGGCTTGAATGAGGGTACGGTGCCTTTCCCTGGTGGTCTTCTCAATAAAAGTGGATCATTCTGAGTAAAAAGGCCACAAAAAGTGCCCCACAAAAATAACAAATCTAAATCGGTCGGAAAATTTTGTTCATTACAAAGTAAATACCGGCATCAAACTCACCCCTCTATTTTTCTGATCATTTCACGAATCTCATCCGAAACACGCACCTTTATACCCGTCTGGTAGTTGATCATTACTACAACCGAACTTCCGGTTGATACAATATCCTGCTGCTGTTCGCTAAAAATATCATAATCCAATTGAATGCTGGTATTACCCACTTTCCTTATTCCAGCGCCAATGATAATGGTATCGGGATATACAACTGGTTTCAGGAAATTACATGATATGCTTGCAAGCACCGGCCCCAGAGATTCATCTATATTAATTGAATTGAATCCGAGAGATTTGAAATATTCGATCCGTACATTTTCATAATAACTGAAATAGGTTACGTTATTTACGTGTCCCAGTGCATCCATTTCGCCCCACCTCACCTGGTGGCTGATATGAAATGCAAATTTCGATTTATTTATCATTTTCCTATAAATATAGCCTTTCTTCTATCCAGAAAGGATTGCAGGCCTTCCGCTGCATCCTCTGTATCCATTAACTTTTTGGCAGTAGCCAACAACGCAGCTTTAGCCCCGGTTTCATCGGTTAGTGATAAATGTGCACTTTTTAAAATGGCATAAACGCCAAGTGGCGCTTGTTTTGAAATGGAATCTGCAATTTCTACGGCCTTGTCAAGCGGATGACCGTTCACCACTTCCTGAACCATATCGGTACGGTATGCTTCCTTTGCATCAAACATATCACCTGTAAGCATGTAGCGCATGGCATTCCCCCACCCTGCACGCTGAACCATCCGTATGGTAGCGCCTCCAAAAGGGAAAATACCACGCTGTACCTCTATCTGGCCGAATTTGGTTTCTTCGGATGCAATACAAACATCAGCAGCCAGCATCAACTCTATGCCAATGGTCAGGCAATAGCCCTGTACTGCAACCACTAAAGGTTTGGTAAGCTCACGGCCACTGATTCGGAGCGGATCAATATTTTTTTCAGGAAATAAAAGAGCACCTGCTTTTACATGAGGAGCCACATCGGCAAGATCAAGCCCTGAGGTGAAATTTTCAGTATGTGAAAATAAAAGTCCGCACCAAAGGGATTCACTTTGTTCAAGCAAGGTATATGCTTCTGAAAGTTCCTGAAGCATCTGCATATTAAAGGCATTCATTTTGTCCGGACGGTTTAACCCGATACGAAGCACATGATTATTTTCATCGCATGTAATATATTTCATGATTATTACGGTTTGGGAAGGTTCAAGATAAACAAAATAAAAGTATGCACCCCAGGACTAAACCTGGTAAAATAAGTGCATTACTCTCCTGTCTGGAGAAAACCAGGATTGCGTTACAGTTTTTCCGATATCCGTTGACTAGTGATATGTTTAAGCTCTTGTCACGCTTCCATCCTGCATTATTTTACATTCAACGGATGATTATGATACCTTATATTTAGTTAGTTTTCGGTTCCCTTGGTAGCTTTTCATTGCGCATGGCGGTATGGTACACAAATGAGGCTACGATTACGGCCATCTGTTTCAGATCTGCTTCCTGAAGCCGCTCATACGTATCCATGTTGGTATGATGCGTCAGCGACAGGTATTCAATCGGGTCCTGGATAAACTGAAACCCCGGCAAACCTACCGCATCAAACCCGAGATGATCTGTGCCACCTGTATTCCGGATGGTAATGGTTGTATTTTCGATCATGTCGTTAAAGGGTTC
>JACZXH010000088.1 GCA_022571715.1 Bacteroidota bacterium
TCAGACAGTAAGGAAGTAGGCACGTTTTCCAAAATATTCAAATTGGTAGCAGCTGTGATGGGAATATCCACACCCAGTCCCCTTCCCGGATCGGCGTCAATGAAATACTCCATCGCCGTGATATTATTTTGTGAAGCCGATGAGGACAGACTTACATAAAAAGGTTTGCTCTCATAGTGGCCCCATACTCCGAATTCATCTTGAGCCCTGACGGTAAATACATGAAACCCTTCACTGAGAGCCCCGGTAGCTACATTTTCCAGAATATTGATATTCGGTGCCGCCACAACAATGGGCGTACCGCTTCCTACACCCGGATCTGCATCAATAAAATACTCGATCCGGGTAATGTTAGGTTGGGCAAATACCGAAATACTACCTGCCCATAATAGCAAGAAGCAAAACCTTTTCATAAGAGTATAAACACTCTTCTAGTTTCCTTCCGCTTTAATCTGAACAGGTAAATCGGTGCCTTTCAGTATCATTGAGGGTAAGGTCAATGATTGAATGAGTGGTATAAGCGTACCACTCAATTTCATGGGAGCGGGACCGCCAAATACGCCCATATCTGTGCCACCCTCGCCAGTTCCGATGGCCGGTGAGGGAGCAACAGGGTCAAGGGTTGGATCGAAAGTGGCAAAGTCAATTGCATTATTAAGTGGGGAATTTGCCAAAAGAGGATCAACACCCACAAGATTGAATGCCTCGGTATTGCCACCTGTTGACAAAAAGCTACATCGAGTAGCACAACTAAAACTGAGGTTATATTCAAAGGTATTATTTACTACAGCTAATCGAGCACGAGGGGCAACGCGAAGGAATATATTGTTTTTTACGGTATTCCCGTTGAATGTTTCAAAAGCATTGTCATTGGAATCTGAACCACTAAAAATATTATTTTCAACGCTTGTACTGTTATTAGCATTAATAAACCCATTATCATTATTACTGGTGCCATAAATAACATTGTTTGCTATTATCACGTTGGAATGAAAATTGGCTATCAAATCGATAGTCTCATCGCTACCAGCACCAAAACCAGAGCCCAGTACATTATTTCGAATTATCAGGTTTGTGATATCAGTAGTAATAGTTGATATATGCTGAATCCTTAAAATATTGCAATTCTCAATCAGTATGTTACTCAATACCCCAGCTACTCCACCCAAATTTAATATTGTAGGAATATGCAAGCCTGAAATTCGGGTACCACTTGCTGCCGGATCAGCAATTGTAACTGTACCTACGATAGATCGTTCATTGCCATCTGTATCAGGATTAAGCCCGATACCGAAAATATTCAGTCGCTTGTCGATCGTGATTGTACCATAATTCAAGGAACTACGCACCACATGTATAATATCGTCATCGACTGCTGCTGCTATAGCACCGACAAGGGCCGTTGGGCCGAGGAATACATTTACACCTCCAATGGCCCCTGGATTGTTGTCGGCAGTGTAAATAGTTGGTTGCGCCAGGCTAACACTTAAGCTGGCAATAACGGTAAAGGATAGTAATAGTAGCTTTTTCATGATAAATAAATTTTAGTACATTCTTTAAATATACTCGTTTTCAGAACTTTTCCCAAGAATCGTTCTGTGTATTCGCCAGATCCAGATGTAGATCCATGTCCACAATCAAGCCGGAAAGCCTTAATGTTTGATGCATTGATCTTTCTTGCTTAATTTAACCCGTTGACATTAATTAATAACTTTGTTCCAATGTCTTTTGATGAACGAATACCAGGAAATAAAAATATCCTGCCGGTAATTTTAATTACGCTGCATGTTTTTTGTTGTTGCACCGGTCCGTTCGAACAAGCCATACCTGAAGATTCACCTTACCTGGTAGTATTGGGAATTGCGCAGGACGGAGGTTATCCGCAAACAGCATGCGATAAGGATTGTTGTAAAGAAGCCTGGCTAAATCCGGAATTGCGGCGAATGGTAGTCTGCCTTGGTATTGTTGACCCGGCTACAGGCAACAAATGGCTGATTGACGCCACTCCGGATATAAAAGAGCAGATAAACCGTCTAAAGCTTATTTCCGGGACAGCAACGAGTGCAGTAAACGGCATTTTTTTAACCCATGCGCACATTGGTCATTATACCGGGCTGATGCAATTCGGGCATGAAGCAATTGGCGCCTCTGAAATGCCCGTTTATGCCATGCCGCGAATGAAAAGATATCTTTCGTCCAGCGGACCCTGGGATCAGTTGGTCCGTTATCGAAATATACGCGTTGTGGAATTAGCTGAAAATGAACCAGTTGTCTTAACCCATGAGCTTACAGTAACTCCGTTTCTAGTGCCTCACCGCGACGAATATTCGGAAACAGTAGGATACCGTATTAAGGGACCACACAAGTCGGTAATTTATATACCTGATATCAACAAATGGGAAATTTGGGATAAGGACATCAACAATATTATACAAAATAATGATTTATTATTTATTGACGGCAGTTTCTATAATAACGGTGAAATTGAGGGACGGGATATGAGCGATTTCCCGCATCCGTTCATTGAAGAAAGTATAACAAGGTTTGAATCATTGTCTGACAGCGAAAAACAAAAAGTTTTCTTTATTCACCTGAACCATACTAACCCGGCGATTCATGATATCCATACCCGGGAAGAGATTAATAAATCCGGTTTCAGGGTTGCTTCGCAATTCCAGATTGTTCCATTATGATTTCTGCCGGAGCAATTCTACAGGCAATAACACAAGCTCCTCCTCACACAACGGATAAAGCACTTCTGTGAATTTATGGCAATAAGATTAGTTTTTATGATCCACTTCAGCCCGCTTATTCTTAAATGTCATCACATGCGTAAAATTTACTGGATTCTGTGGATCCAGAAATGCATGAGAAAAAACCATATCGGGTTCAATATTGCAAACCCAAACGAATAACTCATTCTTCTACACGGTCCACTTCAGATATTTTTACCTTGATTTAAAAACTTATAGTTTATCAATTGCGTTATTTACTATATTACTGCCACAATATACATACGAATTACAATTTTGAATTATTTTTTTACTAATTTAAAAATGTGAATTTGCAGATTTGGAAAAATAAGATAAGTAAAAAGCGGACTTTTACCCAACCGTTACGCGAAGTCTGGAGCGCAATAAGTAAAAGACAAAAGCTTGAGGAGTGGTTTTTGGAAAACACTTTCAGTACTGTAGAGGGTAAAGCATTTGAATTTTTTGATAAGCCTGGCGAAAAGTGGAACGGAATTTATCAATGTGAGGTTCTGTCTGTCCAGCCACCGTATAATCTGGCATACAGCTGGGCACATACTAAACTCAGGTTTACAACCTATGTGTGGTGGAGGCTAAACACCGTAAATGGTAATACAGTACTGGAACTTGAGCATTCAGGTTTTAAGGGATTATCCGGTTTTATTTCATTGATTTACTATTCCTATTTTTGGGATTTAAAACTTAAAAGTTTGCTGGTTTACCTGAGTAAGCAGAAAGATGCCGTTTATATATAACTGCTTTTACAGATGTTTTCCGGTTTCAGAAAAATTGATCGGATCTGTAATTCGTGTGTTCATATTTGAACACACTTAGTTCAGAAAGTTATGGAAAATTGATTTTTTGATCAGAATCAACCCTTTCGTATTGTGGCACAGCATTTGTTCTTTGTGATTTGATGCGTGAGCTACCAACAATATCCAGGAAAACGATAATCTTACTAATAGGTGTAATTGTAGCATTATTCATTGCCATTGGCACTTTTACCGACACAAGTCAGGATAGTAAAAGCATCACATTCAAAAGTATCGAACAAAACCAGTCAAAGTCAATTGTAAGCAAATCGATGGCATTAGAAAAGCCCGTTATGAAAATGTCTTCACTGGTTAAGAGGCTTTTTAAATAAGCCAATTAACATACAAAACATACTCATATTATCCACTAATCAATATAAATACGACAAATTAGATACACACCCGATCCTTATAGAAAACATGTAAGGGAGTAGCAGGTGACCGAATTTGTGAAAGACGAAAATTGTCGACTATTTGTGATCTTCCACCTCCGTAACTTCAGGGTTATAATAGTGAATACGAAGATCAATAAAATTATAGTCCTGAAACGACCTGACCTTCACATAGCCAGCTCTTTCCACTTTATATTACATCCTACACTGGGTATCTGATTAGTTGATACCGGATTGCCCTCCAACACGCTGTCAAGGGCCTTTCTTAAATCGTTGCCCGTCAGCGGCTTTTCATTTCCAGGCCTTGAGTCATCCAATTGACCACGATAAACAAGTTCCATATTTTTATCGTACAGGTAAAAATCAGGCGTGCATGCAGCATCGTATTTTCGGGCTACCCGCTGTGTTTCATCAAATAGGTAAGGAAACGGATACTTCCAGGTAACTGCATCCTCCCTCATTTTGTCCGGGGCATCTTCAGGATATTTTTCAATATCGTTGCTGCTGATCGCTACAAACGTCGCACCACGGGGCATGTAATCGTTTGCCAACAAAACAAGCTCCGATTTAACATGCTTAACGTACGGACAATGATTACAAATAAACATGATTAACGTTGCCGTATCAGATTTAATATCATCCAGGTTTATCTTTGTTCCGGTAACCACATCTGGAAGTTCAAACCCCGGTGCAATGGATCCAAGCGGTATCATGTTGGAGGGTGTGAGTGACATCTCTTTTTTAGTTTATTTAACAAATATAACAGATTGATTTATGTGTGAATATTATTGCTTTATATTTATCGGTTATGAATGCGCTCATTAATAAAATCAAGAAGCTGGAAAAGGCAGCTTTACTTCTTGAACCCAATCAGAATACCCGGGAATCATGGCATAAGCAAGTATCTGAAATTGCTGAAAATTTTCTGGGAAAACTGGAAAACGGAAAAGCTTATGATCAGGATAGCAGCCATATAAAACAGCTGAAGCTGCCATTTACGGAAAAAGGTATGCTTTCTTCGAAAGTATTCGGTGATATTGTTAACCATGTTGACAAACCGGGGATAAACCCGGCTTCCGGAGGTCACCTCGGATACATTCCGGGAGGCGGATTGTATGCATCTGCCCTGGCGGATTACTGGGTGGACGTTACCAATCGGTATGCCGGTGTATTTTTTGCCAATCCCGGTGCGGTTAAAATTGAAAACGAACTGATCAGGTGGATGATCAAGCTGGTGGGATACCCTGAAACAGCATGGGGTAACCTGGCATCGGGTGGTAGCATTGCCAATCTTATCGCTATCGTAGCTGCAAGAGAAGCCAAAGCGATAACGCCCGAAAATATCAGAAAAGCAGTGATATATGTAAGCAAACAAACCCATCACAGCGTAGAAAAAGCATTCCGGATAGCTGGCTTGCAGTATGCCATTACCCGCACGTTGCCACTTACCAAAAAATTAAAAATTGATACGATCAGATTTGAAGAAATTGCTGAAGATGATAAAAAACAGGGTTTAATTCCGTTTCTGTTGGTAAGTTCAGCAGGCACCACCGACGCTGGCGTAATTGATCCGATCTCTGCACTTTCTGAAATTTGTACCCGTTATGCGATCTGGCACCACGTAGATGCGGCTTACGGAGGCTTTTTTTTACTTGCAAAATCGTTTTCTTCTTTATTAAAAGCTGTAAACAAATCCGATTCAGTAGTTCTCGACCCTCATAAAGGCCTCTTTCTTCCGTATGGGTTAGGTGTAGTACTGGTAAAATCAAAAACCTACCTGAAAGATGCATTTCGATATGAGGCCAGTTATATGCAGGACGCTACAGAAGTGGAAGCTGAGATTTCTCCTGCGGATGTATCACCTGAACTCACAAAGCACTTTCGTGGCCTTCGTATGTGGCTGCCCCTCCGTTTACATGGCATAAAAGTATTCCGTGCAGCACTTGAAGAAAAGCACTTGCTTGCCAGGTATTTTTACAATAAAATTAGTAAATTATATCGTTTTGAAACTTTTGGTAAACCGGAGCTTACTGTTGTAATGTTTCGTTATATACCAGAAAGTTATGATCCGAATGCTTTTAATCAGCTTCTTATAGATGAAATTCATCGTGACGGTAGGATTTTCCTGTCAACCACAACAATAAATGACGTGCATTGGTTGAGAGTGGCGGTCCTTGCGTTTCGAACACATATTAAAATAATTGATCTAATATTGCAGCTACTCGTTGAAAAGGTGATTTTGATTGAAAATAAAATATCCGGATACTGAATATTGTAATAATTACGATTTTACAGTTAATTTATAGAGCTCTATGATTCAAGAAGCTCAAATACAAGGTGATGCCGAGAAGAAAGTTAAACGCAAAAGAAAATTTCTATTTCTTCCGCTAAAACAACTCTTTCCGTATATCGGAATCATTGCCGGTGTATTATTATTTATTTTTCAGAAATCATTGGTTGCTTATTCAGAAAAAATTCTTGGTAATTTTATCATGAATTTCATTCAGTATGAAACGCGAGGTGCATACACTATTCGATATGACAAAGTGCGGATTAATATATTCACCAACGAACTGCACCTTACTGATTTTGAGTTTAAGAGAGACACTTTAAATCAAACCATCAACAAAAAACAATATGATATTTACTTCAAAGCCACCGCACTTTCACTCAATGTAAAGAGCCTTATTGATTATCTGGTAAACCGCGAAATTGAAATCGAACAACTGGAAATCCGAAAACCACATTTGGTCATCGTTCAACACATATTGGATGATCATAAGATCAGTACAACTTCAGAAGATATCCTTCAAAAGACCAAACAATACCTGAAACTGTTTCACATTGATCAATTAACCGTATCAAATGCAAATATTTCATATCAAAAAATATTCCCTGATTCTGTTTTCAGTATTTCATTTTCAGATGTATCCCTGAATGTCAATCAGTTTCAATTTGGCGAGTCCATCAGTCCATTCGGGAAAAGTGTTTATTCACAGGGTGTGGAAATTGAAATCCTGAATCAATCGTTAAACTTATTGCCGGACCATAAAATTCACTTCGATCGTTTGTGGGCTTCCTCTTTTGATTCTGCTCTCGTTGTGGAGAATCTTTCTATTATACCCGATCTGCAAATCAGTAATAGTGATTCCTATCATCTGCATTTTTCGGAAATCCGATTATCTGAATTTGATCTGAGAGGAATCATTCAACAGGAAAAAATCAGCGCGGGCAAACTTGATCTAGGGAAAGTAAAGGCTAACCTGCATATCGGCTTCACTACTTCCAAATCTCATGGCTCAAATCCAGAACCTGCAAAACTGAAAGGAATTTCAACATTCATTTTTGATAATATTATCACCAGCAACTCTGATATAACTATTACTTTCCCGTTGAAAAACGAGGATGATCAAACCCTGCTCCTGAATGATCTTTCGCTACACGTAAAAAATGTACACATTGACAGTATGGTTTTTGCTAACCCGGATAAATTGTTGGAAAATATTGACTTTGATCTGAATGTTGGTGCTTACAGTACTGATTTTAATGGAATCAAACATTCACTTTCTGTAAGCGGAATCAATATTAATTACCAGAAAGGGTATCTCTCATTTGATAGCGTCTCATTAGTACCCTTTAGCAAATTTCAGAAAAACCGGATAAATATTACCTCAAATGAGATACAGATTTGGGGATTAAATTTTCCTACAGCTATTTCTGAAAAATCACTGAAAGGCAGAAAAACCATTATCAGCAACGCGTATATACTATTAAAAACCGGTAAGGCCTCTTCCTCCGGACCATCTGTGAATTATAAAAATATTTATCCGTTAATTCAAGCTGTTTTTGCAAGCCTGGAAATGGAAGAAATCCAGCTGCGAAATGCACGGTTGATGGTGATAGGAGCTGATAATGAGCCGCTGGCAACCGGTGAGAATCTCAACATAACACTTCATAATATCTTGATTGATTCCACTTTGGTTAATAACCCACGACAGATTTTCGGAATTGAGGATTTATCAATCGAAGGAAGAAATTTATTATTACGTGTTAATAATGGGGAAAACGAAATTTCATCTGCTTATCTTTCATTAAATTCACATACCGGTGATATACAGATCGAGGATGCAGGTTTTATATCTCATGGTGATAATCTGGATAATTTCAGAATTAGAAGTATCTCCATACGAGGATTGGACTTGTTTAAAGCACTGCATAATGACAAAATCTTTATCGATTCGATAATGATTCTTGAACCTTTCCTGAAATTTTCATCCGATACGATAATTATCCCTACCGATAGCGTTATTATTTCATCCACGCCATATTTCCCTGATTCCATCCATATTAAATATTTCACACTAGCCGACGGAAATATTGAGTTTGATGATTACGGAAGATTGAAGGCCACATTTACCGATATTAAAAGTGAAGTTACGGAATTTTCTGTGGCAAGAGCCAGGCCTTATTTGCGCTGGAATTCGGAAGCCATTCACCTCGAAAATGGCCCATTCAGCATTATTTTGTCCGACAATACACATATAATAACCGGCAACAGTATTAGTATTTCCAAATCGGATTCGATACTTAGAATCAACCAGTTCAGGATCAAACCTACCAATATACCTAATAAGTACTTTAGGCTTAATATCGAAATACCAAATATCCTGCTTACTCAGATTGTACCAGCACAGTTTTTGGATTCAGGTTATTTGGATATTGGACAAATCTTGTTGCTAAACCCAATGATAGAAGCTTCTTTCTCACCTGAATCTGATTCTATTGAAACAAATACGATTAGCAGATTAAATGCAGGAAATTTTTCGGCAAAAAAAATATCGATTATCAATGGAAACCTGCACCTGGAATATCATTCGGAAATCACACATACACTCGAGGCCTCCTCATTTGATTTTGACATCAACAAGATAGAATTTAATGCGTTTACCACCTTCGATAAATCACTGTCATTTTATAAGAATCTTGTGGTAAAATCTAAAGCCATCTCCTATACAGGAGCTGATGGACTGGACTTGGTTTATGCCGGTAATTTGGATCTTGATTCAGACCATCATCTGATAGCAGATAATCTGGTCGTAAAAGGAAAAAATTCAAAAACAAACTATAATGCAGATATAAATCAATTCGGACTATTCGGGCCTAACTGGTTACGAAAATTAATACAATCAGATTATTCAGCAGACAGTATAATCATAACTGAACCGAAAATCAGTATCACCCTGACTGATTCTGTCAGAAATACTACAAGGCAAGATAACAAAAGAACTGAATTAGAAGATGTGTCAAAAAAACAGAATTTTTTTTCGCAATTTATCCGGCACAAATATTTATTTGACAGTGTGAAAGGGGCAGGTGATACCTCCAAACCGGTTTCAGAAAATTCACCCTTATTTTCTCTGAATATGTATCTGCCTGAATTCGAAGATACATTAACCATTTCTCGAGTGAAATTACTTCGGGGAAACTTCCATATCGAACGAAACGGAGAAAAGTTCGACATCACAGAATTCGGGATTTATGTGGACAGCCTTAATTACATACCCGATAATTCAAATTTACTTCAGTCGGCAGATATTATTGTTGAGGTATTAAACCTCAAAAATCTTTTGAGGAATAAAAATAATGATTTGAGCATTGACCGAATATGGTTATCTACAAAAAAACAATTGGTTGTAGTGGAAGGAATTCGAATTGAGCCGAAAATAAGTAAGATGGAATATGGATGGAAAATGGGCTATCAGACGGACTGGACAAAATTGTATGTTAATTCCATCGCATTCAACGGACTGGATTTCAACACGTTGGTAGACCGTGGCAGACTGAATATTTTCGAAATCTACATTGATAGCCTCGATGTTAATCTCTTCCGTGACAAACATGTCCCATTTCCTGCTGACCAGGTTCGTTATATGCCTCAAAAAATGATAGCGGAGTTGAGCATCCCGGTGTCTGTTGAAGGAGTTATACTAAATCAGGCTAATATATTTTATGAAGAACTTGATGCAGAGGCTGTTATTCCTGGATTTATTGAAATCAAGAATCTTACTGTCGGTATTCGCAATATCACAAACGACAGTGCAAAACTTGCTGAAGACCACATTATGCAGGTGGCGGCAAACGGGGATCTAATGGGTTCAGGAAATATGCAAATTGATATTGAGTTTGATCTCACCGACCCCGATTTCAAACATAGTTATTCTGGCGTTCTATCAAATATGGACCTGGCTACACTTAATAAAATTATGGAGCCGAATATTAGGGTGCACATCAAAAGCGGCCAGATAAGTAAGATGAATTTTAACGTAGAGGGAGACGAATATTATACCATAGGCGTTATGGAAATGATGTACAGAGACCTTCATGTAAATCTTATCGGAAAAAAGAAAGGTACAACGTCCGCTATGGGGCCGGCAATGGGCAGTTTCTTTGCAAATACGTTTATTATTAACCGCAACAATCCACGTTTTCTGTTTGTTCGCAAGGGCGATATTTACTCCGAACGAGATACCACAAAATCATTTTTCAATTACCTGGCAAAAACCATGCTGAGTGGCGTAGTAACCAGCATCGGGGCTAAAAACAACAAAAAAGAAATCAGACAAGCAAATAAAGAAGCCCGGTTGAAAAAGGAAATAGAAAAAAAGGAGAAAAAGAAAAAGAAAAAGAAAAAAAGCAGTCCAAATGTGTCAACAATCAGAGATGATCCGTAGGTTGAAAAGAAAATACAGTGAAAATTGGCATTATTTCAGACACACACGGTTATCTTGACGATCAAATATTTCCTTTCTTTCGGGATTGCGATGAGCTATGGCATGCCGGTGATATAGGTTCTTTATCTGTCATTGAAAAACTGGAAACTTTCAAACCTTTGAGAGCGGTGTTTGGAAACATTGATGAAAGCCGTATTCGATGGAGTTATCCTGAAAATCAATTGTTTGACTGCTCCGGTTTAAAAGTCTTTATGACACATATCGGTGGATTACCCCCACGGTATAACCCCCGTACACGCGCGATCATCGAAAAGGAAAAGCCGGCTATTTTTGTTTGCGGGCACTCCCATATCCTGAAAGTAATGAAAGACAGCAAACATGATCTTTTATTTATAAATCCAGGATCTGCAGGAAAACAGGGGGTTCACCGTATCAAAACCGTACTACGATTCAACGTAACATCCGCCGTACCTGGTGATATGGAAATACTGGAACTGGGTAAACGTTACTGATTCCCTCCCTGCATCAAAAGGAATTATTTCTTTTCCGAAACCTCTTTTTTCTTTGCTTTGGCTGCGTCGGAGGTTTTGGCTTTTACAGCCAGTTTTTTTGCTGCAACTTTCTTCTCTTTGACTGATTCTGCCATGTCTGCTTTTGCTGTTCTTTTCTTTTCTTTTACCACTTCGGCTTGCTTGACTTTTACCTCTTCCGCCGCATTTGCAACAGTCTTCGTTTTTTTATCACTTTCAATAACTGTTTTTTTCACCACTTTTTTGTCTTCCGTTTTTTCAGAAACCTTCTCTTTGGTGGAAGCAGTTTTGGAAATATTTTTCTTAAATTCAGCCTTTATGGCCTCTAAGTCTATGGATTTTATTACTGGTTTGAAGCCCTGTAACTTTATGATCTGTTTTCTGATTCTGGATTTAGTTTTATTTCTTCTTGCTTTTCTCTTGAGTACCGTTCCTCCCATATCTGTAGTAAGTAAAGTCAGTTTATTAAAATGAGGTGCAAATTTAGAGATTACCAAACAATTCAACAATACTTACTCTGAAAATCGTTTTGAAGCAAGTCCCCGATGCACTATACTTTAAATTGAATTTATTTAGCTTTGCGCATATTGTTTATGCATGAAGAATCAGCGACCCACCATACCGAGAGGAACACGTGATTTCGGGCCGGCCGAAATGGCAAAAAGAAATTTTATATTTTCCACGATAAAAACCGTATTTCAGAAATTCGGGTACCAGCCTCTCGAAACACCGGGTATGGAAAATCTGTCGGTATTGATGGGAAAATATGGACATGAAGGGGATCAACTGTTGTTCAAGATACTGAATTCAGGAGATTTTCTTAAAGCCATGTCAACCAAAGACCTTAAAGACGGATACCGGCATACGCTCAGAAAAGTATCCGAAAAAGGATTACGCTACGATCTTACGGTTCCATTTGCACGTTATGTGGCTATGAACCACCACAAACTCGTATTTCCGTTTAAACGATATCAGATACAGCCTGTATGGCGGGCAGACAGGCCACAAAAAGGCAGGTACAGAGAATTTTATCAGTGTGATGCAGATGTCGTCGGTACTCGATCAATGATCAATGAAGCGGAAATTGTATGGATGATTTACGAGATATTTTGCAACCTGGGTATTGAAGGCTATACCATAAAAATAAACCACAGGAAAATTTTGGAAGCACTCTCCGTTTTAGCCGGAGGCGAAGGTAAAGAAAACGCGTTTTACATAGCCATTGACAAGCTCGAAAAAACAGGAAAAGAAAAAGTCGTCCTGGAACTGACCGATGGAGGATTTGACAAAAAAAAAATTGACAAAGTGTTTCAGCTGCTTGAAATGAAGGGAGATAACCGGAAAAAGATTATCAGGTTAAAGAAACAGTTTCATTCAATGGAGTCAGGGAAATTAGGACTACTTGAGATAGAAGAAACATTTTCGCATGTACAGGACTCGGAAATTAATATTCCAAATCTTCGATTTGATTTGTCGCTTGCAAGAGGACTTTCTTATTACACAGGTTCGATATTTGAAGTTACCATGGATGATGGAAGCATTGGAAGCCTGGGCGGAGGCGGCCGCTACGACGACCTGACAGGATATTACGGAGTTTCGGATATTCCCGGCGTTGGAATTTCGTTTGGAGTGGACCGTATTTATGATGTGATGGAAAAAAGAGACCTGTTTCCGAACCAAACGACAACTTCTACCATGGTATTAATGACAACATTGGATCATGAAGCTGTTCCATATTCGCTTCCATTGCTGGCAATGTTGAGGTCGCAGGGAATTAAAGCTGAGATATATCCGGATGTGGTGAAGATTAAAAAACAGTTGAATTATGCAGACCGTAAAGGGATACCATACGCAATTATTATTGGGTCAGAGGAAAGGGAAACTGGTAAACTTACACTAAAATCTATGCATACAGGCAAACAGGAATCGCTCGATATCGAGGCAATCATCGATAAGATTAAAAATCAAATGAATGACTGAAAATCATTATATTTCCAACACACATCTTGATATTAATGATATTGAAAAAATCATTAATACATCTGCTCGTATTGCCCTTTCGGAAGAGGCAGAATCACTGATCCAAAAATGCCGTATTTACCTTGACCGTAAAATCGACGCTACTAGCGGACCAATTTATGGTATAAACACAGGCTTCGGATCGCTATACGACCGAAATATCAAACGCGATGATCTTGAAAAACTGCAGGAGAACCTGGTTAAGTCACATGCCTGCGGTACAGGAGACGAGATTCCTGAAGAAATTGTCAGGCTTATGATTTTTTTGAAAATACAATCTCTTGCGTACGGACACTCGGGCATTCATATGAAAACAATAACGCGTCTGATTGATTTTTACAATGATGGCA
>JACZXH010000128.1 GCA_022571715.1 Bacteroidota bacterium
GGAAAAGCGGATTGGCAAGTTACTACATTCATATTCAGCCGGGTGCTTCCATGCTGGCTGGAGGCATGTATCATCCGGAACCTGAAAACCTGGCTCGTATAAGGCAGGAAATTGATTATAATCCGGGCATCTTGTCAGAAATCCTCCGATCTTCCGCGTTCAGAAATCAATTCGGGGAGATGAAAGGGGAGAAATTAAAACGCCCACCTAAAGGTTACGATCCGGAACACCTTAACATTGAATGGTTGAAACACAAAGATTTTATTGTTTATAAAAGCATTTCTGATAGAGAATTAATGGGTAAAAACTTTGTTGACAGGGCATCAGAGACCTTTAAAGTACTTCGGCCATTCAATGATTTTTTCAATGTAGCAGTTTCCTGATCGGGAAATATAGTATTTTTAGAAATGGGGCAACCAATTTTTTTGAGGATAATGAACTCTGGTTGTATCGTCTTCTTCCCATTCAAAAAATTCTTCTTCATTGAGTAGAATTTCCTGTGATTTGACAGCTTCTTCTTTTTTTCGGAATGCGTCTTTCAGTTCCTGTACTTCTTTTTTAATGTCCGATATAATTTTTATGCCCACCGCTTTGGTGTCGAAAACAATTTCATAATCATCCGTAGTCCCGGTTATTCGTAAATGCAGTTTACTGACACCTCCTGTTTCTTCCACTGCACCAAACATTTCGTCATTCTTACTTTTTCCGAAACTTTCAAAAGGGAGCACTACATGGTAGTTTATCTTCTGATCAAACGTATGCGTACCACTTATCTGAATGGTTGTCACATTGGATCGTACCTCCATTGCAGGCACATAAATCATCCGGTTTTCAATATGTATATCATTGCTTAAATCAGAAAATCGCAGGTGTTCGAGGTTCTTATCCGCTATATATTTCTCAAGCTGGATAAGGGGTTCAAAATTATTCAGTTCTCCATCCGAAATAGAAATCCGTATATCCGCAATTAAGCTGTCAGGATAGAACCTGAGGTCAGGGTTGAAAGTCATATCGGTGAGCACATCGGCAAAAATACGACCACTCAAGTGGTCGGCTACCAGCCAGGACTGATTGAAGTTTTTGAATACATAAAAAAGACTATCAATATTGATGTTTTTAAGATGGGAAGAGTTGGTAATCTGAATATATCCATTACTGGTATTTATCAGGCCGTTAAAACTCAGCTGTCCGCCCATAGACTCGAAAGTCATGTTCTGAACAAATGCTTTCTGATCTTTCACTTTAATTTCACCTTCCAGGTTTCGGGCTACAAATCGTTTGAATTTCAGCGAATTAAACCGGCAATCCAGGTCCAGTTGAAGGTTTTTAGATATAATAAAATTCCGGCTTTCAGCTCCTTTATCTTCTGACGTCTGCAGCAATTCGTCAAAATCTATTATCGCATTATAAACAGATGCCTCTATTTGGATCATTCGTTTTCCTGATAGCAGGTACGGCAGTATGTTTTTAAAAGTCCCATTCATCTCAAAATTGCTATTACCCACCGATACCAGCGCCTCTGATACCACAAGATCATTTTTGATAACCACGAAAAGACCGGTGACACGTGTAACAGGGGGGTAATTATCTTTAAATGCAATAACGACTTCTTTCAGATTTAATTTTCCGGAGGCACTCACCTTTCCGGCCGTGTAGTGGCTTTTAAGATCACTTATATTCCCATTAAAATGTACGTTGCCTGAAATGGTGCCTGAAGCTGATATAAGCTTCCCGACAGGAAAAATTTTCAGCAATTCGGAAATTGAAATTTCTCCTTCAAGCTCCATACGAAGGTAGGGATCGGTAAAATTATCAAGCGACAGATTTCCGCTAAACGACTTTCCACCTACCGATCCTGTGATATTATCCAGCGTGACCGAACCATCTTCAGGCTTGTATACGGAATTTATAGAAAGGGTACCTTTCATATTGAGATCGTTGAACTGTGTGGATGATTCAGGATAAATAACCGTAGCATTCGTCAGTCCAAAGTTGCTTGTCAGGGCTATGGCGTTGTTAGGGCTTCCTGTAAGAGTCATTTCAAAATAAACTTCACCCTGACTTTTATAGTCCCTGTATTTCTGGTTCTGTGCCTCAGGAAGTAAGCTGAGTAGCGTGCGGATATCAGTTTCAATACCCGTAATGCGCAGATCCAGCAATGTTTCGCCGGACAGATCAATGCTGCCTTCAAGTTCAAATTTTGATTCTGCAAGTTGAAACAAGGAGGGCTGGAATTCAACCCTGTTTTCATCCATGCTATACGTAAGCATTGCATTGATGATAAAATCTTTGTCAGCAAAAAGTGCTCTACCGTCAATTTTAATGAAAATACAGGTAAGATCACCTTTGGTTTGGATCCGGTAAACATTTTGCTCAAAAGTGAGCGATGCTACTTGTGTTCGGGTATGGTAACTATGTTCCTGGTTATTTCTGGCGTCAAAATAATGGATGGATACATCCTTCAGAAATATCTTACTGAGGTTAAATGTCAGAGAGTCTTTCGGGGTATCATTTCCTGACCTGAGAATCGCATAATTATTATTACCGTTTTTATCAACTTTTATAAAAAAATTGCCGTGTTCGATAAAAATCTGATTCACTACATACTCTCCACGCATCAGTTCGAAAGGATTCAGGATAATATAGGCTTTTTTTGCAGTTAACAGTGGAGAAGTGCTGTTTTCGAAGGATTCTTCAATAAGTATATTTTTGAAACTGACTGCTATCTGCGGAAATTTATCCCAAATATTCAGGTTAATTTCATCAACCCTGACGGGGGTGTTCAGGTGCTTGTTAGCTTCCCGGATCATCTGCTTTATTATTCTGTCCTTGTAAATAATACTTGAGATAATACCGGCAGTAAATATTACACCTGCTAAAAGCAGTGACCAGAATATTATCTTTTTTATAATCCTGAAGAATTTCATTGATTTACTGATAAAACGGATTACGAAGTAACTGTATTTTGCAGGTAAAGATAATCAGTTGTTATGCAGTGTGTAGTGAAAAGTTAATTCAGCAGCCAGTTTCTTCCTTTTTCCAGATCAATAATAAAGAAGCTGCTTTCAACACCATTAGCTTTCAAAATTTGGTGTAACTACTCCATATAAATTTTTTACTATTTATTAAATATAGGTGTGATAACAATCACCAGTAATGCCATTATAGCACTAGTTAAATAGCCTGATACTGCGGTTTTCGTAGGTTGTATTATTCTCAGAAGTTCCCTTGACGTGTAATATTGAACAAGATGTCCTTCACATTTTCTTGCCTGATAGATTCAAACGGATTCTAAGATAGGTTTGTTAAGAGATAAACCCCTAAGAAATGCTATTCTTTTTTATACCGTCACGCACAGATATATATTTTTTAAATAAAATTCTGAATGAAATTAAAATAATATACTACATTTGCCATCCCAAAATTAGGAGGGTCTATTAACTCTCCCAATTCCCGAAAACTATCGGGATGGGAGGTTCAGAGTCAAACGGGGCTCTTAGCTCAGCTGGTTCAGAGCATCCCGCCCTGGCGGGAGGGTCACTGGCTAAGCATAGGGTTTGAAAAGGAGAATAAAAACGGGCTCTTAGCTCA
>JACZXH010000129.1 GCA_022571715.1 Bacteroidota bacterium
TTGTTCCGATTGGATTTGGTATTCTGTTGGCCAATACACTGGGAGGTAACATGGCAGTTGTTTCCGCATCACCCGAAATTGAGCATCTCACCTTGCTGGAAATTGCTAAAGAGCATGGCATCATGAGTTTCCTTTATTATTCGCTGATAAAGACCGGATTGCTGCCTCCACTTATATTTATGGGGGTGGGCGCGTTAACTGATTTTGGACCGATGCTTCGAAATTTACGTCTCGCATTTTTTGGGGCTGCAGCCCAGATCGGGATATTCGCCGTATTGATTACCTCGTTACTCGTAGGATTTACTCCAAAAGAGGCTGCAAGTTTGGGGATTATAGGTGGCGCAGATGGTCCTACTGCTATTTACACTACCATTATACTGGCGCCACACCTGCTTGGCCCAATTGCGGTAGCTGCTTATTCGTATATGGCTTTGGTACCTGTGATTATACCCCTAATAGTGAAGTTGACCATGAACGAAAAAGAAATAATGATCAATATGAAAGAGCAGGAAAGGCTTTATCCGAATAAGAGGAAAATCAAAAATATTAAACTGGTGAAGATCCTTTTCCCTTTGGTGATTGGTGGGATCGTGGCAATTATGGTACCTTCGGCCATACCATTGGTCGGAATGCTGGTTTTTGGTAACCTTATAAAAGAGATCGGAACATCAGTGGACAGGTTAAGTACGGCTGCTTCTGAAACAATAATGAATGTAGCCACCATTTTTCTGGGTTTGTGCATAGGCGCAACCATGCGAGCCGATACATTTCTGAATGTTCAGACAATGCTTATTTTACTGGGAGGTTTTGTGGCATTTGGTATTTCAATTTCGGGAGGAATATATGCGGCAAAAATTTATAACCGGTTTTCGAAAAAGAAAATAAATCCTTTGATAGGGGCCACCGGACTTAGCGCTGTGCCCATGGCAGCACGTGTGGCAAATCAGATCAGTCTGAAGTATGATCCGCATAATCATATTTTACATTATGCCATGGCCAGCAATATTGCCGGTGTGATTGGCTCAGCAGTTGCTTCCGGGGTGCTGATATCGATACTAACATAGAACTCAATTGTACAGGTTCATTGTTCTTACTGTTCCCAGTGCAGTAAATGATAAAATCATTTTACACGCTTTTTCTATGTGTGCTGGCAGGGCTTTAAACTCGTCATCGGCAAAACGACTCAAAACATAATCAACCTGACGCCCTTTATGAAATTCGTTACCTACACCAAATCGCAGCCTTGCATATTCGTTGTCGCCTGTAAGTAAATCAATGTTTCTCAATCCGTTATGCCCTGCATCCGAACCTTTAGCACGCATACGCAATTTGCCAAAGGGTAAGGCAGTATCGTCAGTGACAACCAGCAGGTTTTTCTTTTCAAGTTTTAGTTCTTTCAACCAGTAATTAACCGCTTTTCCGCTGAGGTTCATGAATGTGGTGGGTTTGATCATATATATGTGCCTTCCTTTGTACTTAAAGGATGCAATCTGCGCATGCCGTGACAACACAAAGTCAGATTTTCGTTTATCTGCAACCATATCCAGTACAAGAAATCCGATGTTGTGTCGGGTAAGCTCGTATTCAGCTCCTGTATTCCCCAATCCGGCAATTAAAAATTTCATCAGAAACAAAAACTAAAACAAATATCCTTCAATTATATAAAGGAAAATAAAAAAATCCTGCCTGGGCAGGATTTTTTTGATAAATAAACACGAATGCGTTATTTTGATTCTTCTGATCCTTCTGATCCGCCTTCCTCTGTAGAATCTTCCGTCTTTTCGCCTTCTTCACCAGCTTCTGCTTCAGCAGCAAGTAGTTCTTCCTCTTCGAGGGCAGCTTCTTCTTCCGCCAAGGCTGCTCTCAATGCACGAGGCACTTCAACCACTGCTATAGATGCCTGATCCGGATCCATGATTTCAAAATCTTTTTCTGCCACTTCACCAACCTTTACTGACTTATGGAAGTCGAGTAATGAAATATCAACTTCAATCTGATCAGGCATATTAATCGGTAATGCCATTATATTGAGCGTTCTCCGTTTATGAACAAGTGTACCACCATTTGTGACGCCCGGTGAAGTACCAGACAGATTTACAGGTATATCCATTTTCACGGGTTTTTCATCAAATAGCTGTAGAAAATCAGCATGAAGTATCATTTCGCTTACCGGATGAAACTGAACCTCCTGTAATATGCATTTATACTCAATTCCTTCTATATCCATGTTTACAAAATATACATCTGGAGAGTAAACAATTTCCCTGAACTGGATCATGGGTACATAAAAATGTACCTGTTTATTCCCACCATAAAGTACACAAGGTACATTTCCTTCATTTCTCAGCTTTTTCGACTCCGATTTGCCGAGATTTGCTCTATTATACCCTATAATCTCAAGCGTTTTCATGTTTTGTAATAGTTAAATGTTAAATATTAATTGTTAAAATTCATATTAATATCCCAGAAACAGGGAGCTTATTGATTCGTTGTCATGGATTTTCCGTATGGCTTTTGAAAAAAGCAAGGATACGGTCAAAACTTTGATTTTATCAGAAGATTGCTTTAACAGAATGGTGTCTGTAACAACCAATTCTTCTAAAACAGAATTATCAATGTTCTCATTTGCTTTACCTGATAAAACCGGATGTGTACAAATGGCCCTGACAGATGTTGCGCCTTTATCCATCAGTAGTTTCGAGGCTTTGCAGATGGTGCCTCCGGTATCAATGAGGTCATCGACTAATATTACGTCCAGGCCTTCCACATCTCCTATTAGCTGCATGGATGCTACTTGATTGGCTCTTTCGCGGTGTTTGTCACAAACCACCATCTCTGCATTGAATAATTTTGCGTACGATCTTGCCCTTTTCACACCTCCTACATCCGGGGATGCAAAAATTATATTGTTTAGATTCAACGATTTCAGGTAGGGGACAAATACGGCAGAACCATCCATGTGGTCAACCGGAATATCAAAAAATCCCTGGATTTGATCTGCATGTAGATCCATGGTCATAATCCGGTCGGCACCTGCTGCAGATAATATATTAGCAATCAGTTTGGCTGCAATGGCTACCCTGGGCTTATCTTTTCTGTCCTGTCGTGCATATCCGAAATAGGGAACGACCACAGTTACTGAATTCACGCTCGCCCGTTTTGCTGCATCCACCATCAAAAGAAGTTCAAGAATGTTTTCTGCAGGGGGCATAGTGGACTGGATAATAAATACATCAGACCCCCTGATTGATTCATTGTAGGAGGGAGAAATTTCTCCGTCGCTGAACCTTTGCAATGTCACCGACCCTAGCGACTTTCCATAAGCCTGGGCGATTTTCTCTGCAAGGTACTCTGAATTGCTACCTGAAAATAAGTTTACAGTCATTCGGCTGCATTTTTTAAACGTTTAAATCCCGATTAAATAACCAGGATTTAAACAACATGTTGTCCCGCCAGGGCTCGAACCTGGACTCTTCTGAACCAAAATCAGACGTGTTGCCAGTTACACTACGGGACACTGTGCTACCCCTTATTTTTGGGACAGCAAAGGTAGAATTAATTTTAAAAACT
>JACZXH010000089.1 GCA_022571715.1 Bacteroidota bacterium
AACCTACCCGTAAATTATTAAAACGATATAAAACACAAAGGCGAGCAGTGCCCACCTTTGCGTTGGGGCTGGTTCTTTATCACAACGATAAAATCCAGATCAGCCACCATGTACTTTGAGACTTAAAAGCCTCATGAAGTGTGGTATGAATATAGCAGCTTAAAATATAAAATCCCAATAAAAATGGATATTTATATTGACCTCACGGATATTTTTATTTAAAGGCCTGGATATTCATCGTCCATATGGTATCGTTCCCTTGTAAATCCCGAAATGGATTCTGAAATATTGAAAAGTCCGGTATTGCACAGGGGTTGGCTAAGAATATTCATAAATCGTAAAATCATCATTGCCGTGTGGCGATTTATTGACAGATTGGCTATAACATGACAATGTATAAATTGAGAACACCAATAAGAGACAACGCCTGCAGCGGTTTACTAAAAAAATTTATCACGTGTATTTAATATGGAGTGGTTTTGTTTAGCGTGCGTCATGCCAATGCCCGTGCTCGGCTGACCATACTTTGCCCTCGGGTGCAGGTCCTGGGGCTCCGCTGTAGTTTTTGTCATTCATATTGGCAATCAAAACACCCATGATGGCAAACAGGATTAAGAGTGCCACCAATATAAACACTTTGTTTTTTCCTTTTGTATTGTCTTCAGACTTCAGGTGGCAATTTTTGTATTTTTTCCCACTTCCACAATGACATGGCTCGTTTCGTCCTAATTTTTTCATGCAGCGCTGTAATTGAATTAGTGAAATTAAGCCTTATAATTTTGAAAAAGAAAAAGAATGAAAAAATCCCGATGACGAATTGACGTTTAATAATTCAATTTATCAATTGCTTCATACGTTCTTCCTTTGCATTTTTTTTTCAGAAAGTTTCTTTTTATCATCCAGCCGTTTTTGTATCGCACTTTTCGACGGCCGGGTTGCTTTTCTTTTCTTCTTTACAAAAAAAGCTTTTTCGAGCAGGATATTAAATTTTTGAATAACAGCTTGTTTATTCATAAGCTGAGATCGCTCGGCTTGTGCTGACAACCTTAAAAATCCCCTTCCGGTAATCTTTGAATACAACCTATTCAGAATAAGCTGTTTTTCATCATTGGTTAAAAGTACGGAATTTACTATGTCAAAGCGGAGGTTTACTTTTGTGTTGACTCTGTTAACATGCTGTCCACCCGGCCCGCTGCTTCCGGTAGCGTTGAAACTCAGTTCTTTCATCAGATAATCTGCATTGATATTTTTTTTCCGCCACATATGTTGCTAAATCTATCAATTAATTTATCCAGCTACAACCATAGAAATTGAAATGCTTTACAAATCCGATAATTGTTTAATAAGAACAGCTTACACCTTCATTTGAATTAGATTTTAAAATGTTGTATATTAAATCGACGTAACCATCCAATATTCCTATGAAAAAGATTAATCACGCTGCCGTATGGGTTTGTGCCGTACTATTAACCGGTTTAGGATTTTTATGGTTCGACGCGCTTTTTGGGGAACCCTGGATGAAAATGGTAGGCTTAAGCATGGCAGATATAGAGGCCAGTCCGCCAGGAGCAGGCGTCTGGATAACTAACTTCATTGCCACCGTAGCGCCATTATATGTGCTTGCCTGGCTTTTGAACAAGATGAATGTCGAATCCGGTATGGGTGGTGCTGGTATCGGGCTTCTTATCTCATTTTCTTTCGTTTTTCTCACCATCATGAACGGTAATATGTTTGCAATGAAGCCCTATGCCTTAACATGGATTACAGGTGGATACGGCATGGTAGCCATGACGTTATCTGGATTTATTCTAGGCGCCTGGAGAAAAAAAAGCGTAACAACATAGAAATTAAACCAAAATCACAAGTTGGATAATTACGGACCTGCCTGAAAGTTGTGTTTGTCAGATTTGCAGGTTGTCGCTGCTT
Source organism: Bacteroidota bacterium (assembly GCA_022571715.1). GTDB lineage: Bacteria > Bacteroidota > Bacteroidia > Cytophagales > Cyclobacteriaceae > SZUA-230. The sequence goes on from JACZXH010000089.1 coordinate 1,927, forward strand.
GAGGATTATAATGAGATTGTAGATTTAAAGAAGCTTATAATTTAATATCCAAAAATTTATGGCTTCGGCTATAAAATAACGCATCTAATACATACTAAATATTAAGCTTTAATGCTAATATTGTACACGAAAAGGCAGGTTACCACGTTGAATCTTTCAGTTTTTGTACCGCACGCATCACATCTTTCTGGCTAATCTGCCCAACCAATTTGCCATCTTTTAGAACAGGAAATCGGCGCAGTTTCATATTCAGAAACATTTGCGCCAATTCAAATATGTTTATATCCGGTGATACAAACTTGACATTTTTGGCCATGTGCTCATGAACAAAACCCGACAAATTTGGTGTATTTGTATATTTGCCTTTAACCACTTCTTTCAGGCAATCACCTTCCGAAATTATCCCCACTAGATTATTATTGTCATCCACAACCGGGCCTCCTGATATATTTTTAGCCAGCAAGGTATCCACCACATGATCAATAGTCTGATCAGGGCGGAAGGTAATAAGTCTACGTGCCATGTAATATTCTGCTGTGACGGGTTGTAAGGGCTTCTTTTTGGGTTTTACTACAGCTACTCCTATATAACTTTTTACCATAATATTTTTAAGGTACTCATTTTTAATTCGTAAGTCAAAAATTGAGAAGTTATAATTTATTTCCGGCCAGGAATAATCAAATTAAAGACAACATCAGCAAAAGGTTAATATGTTTACTGGTACTACTTACTATCTTTCTCTGCTTTTAGTAAGTGTTAAGCACTATTCTGAAAATCAGACAAATTAAAATATCTTCGGATTTACTTAAAGGTAAGCTTAAAATACATCAATAAAACACTTAATACACAGATAACTGTGTTAGCAACTATTACCGGCCATAGCATAAGTTCAATAGCATAAACCAACCAGACGATTGTACTGAAAAAGACAATCAACATCATATTCATACTGAGATCACCAGCACTTTTTGTCTGCCAGGTTTTGTAAACCTGAGGCATAAAAGTTAAACTGCTCAATAAAGCGCCCGTATGCCCTACAATTTCAATCCAGTTCATAATTGTTTTGATTTTAATTTGTTGTAAAAAAGACGAAGTATAGTATTAATTTCAATATCCATGGAGACTTTTTTCAATAAAAGCATTGACATCGAGCGCATTCCTGTTAGCATTTATGAACAGGTAAATTAAGTGCTGTTTTTTATATCTGGCATTATTGATTAATATCAGTGTCAAAAGCACAATAAAAATATCCTTCATTCAAGTAATAAGGTACTTTTATGATAATTTCAGATGAAAATCGGAAAATGTTCAATACAAATTGTACCCTTTCAACTTCGTGCCAAAGATTATTTAGAAAAAGGAGACATTTATAAAATAAAGTCATGCATCAGCCTGTTTTTTCGAATTAATATTCACCAGATGTACTATATTACAATCCAATTTTTGATAATTGCAAAGGTTGAATGAAAGATGGTTGATGAACAAATGAATTAATTTTTCTACTATTATATCCTAAACCTAACCACCTAAAAATAATTACGTATGACTACAGATAAAAAACAAAGCAAAACACACGTAATTGTTATAGCAGCAATTGCTTCTACCGGAGGTCTCCTGTTCGGTTTTGATACCGGAGTTATATCCGGAGCACTTCCTTTTCTTAAACAAAGTTGGGATCTGACGACTAATGAACAAGAAATTATTACCACTGCTGTGTTAGTAGGAGCTGTACTTGGAGCCCTTGGCAGTGGAAGGATAACGGATATTGTAGGGAGAAAAAAGGTGATATTGGCTACGTCCCTGATCTTTGCAGCAGGTTCTATCCTTACTGGTGCTGCATCTTCCATGATGTTTCTTGCCGCAAGTAGAATTATTCTTGGTATAGCAATTGGCATATCTTCTTTTGCTGTACCCCTTTATATCGCAGAAATCTCACCCACAAAAATGAGGGGTGCGTTGGTGTCTTCTTTTCAGTTGATGATAACAATAGGTATTGTAGTCTCCTATTTTAGTGACCTTGCCTTTGCAGATGAGTCTAATCCATTTTCCTGGAGATGGATGTTTTATGTAGGTGTATTTCCGGCAGCAGTATTATTTATCGGAATGCTCTTTTTACCTGAAACACCACGTTTCCTGATTGGAAAAGGTAAAGAAGAAGAAGGTCGTAAAGTGCTTGAGATGGTTGAAGATCCTGCATTAGTTGATAGCGCAGTAGCAAAAATAAAAGAAGAAATAAACATTGATGACAAGTCTATCGGATATAGAGAACTGTTTAGTAAAACATGGCGAATTCCTTTGTTTATTGCCATTGGAATAATGTTTATCCAGCAATTTGTGGGCATCAATACAGTAATTTATTATGCACCTACCATATTTCTAATTGCTGGTTTCGAGGGTGCCAGGGCAGCAATTATAGCAACAATTAGTGTAGGTTTAATTAATGTTGGAGCAACAATCGTGGCGATGTTTCTCATTGATAAAATTGGGAGAAGAAAGCTCTATTTCATAGGACTAGTAGGAATGATGATAGCCTTGACCGCATTGGGTGGATTTTTCTTTTTTAAAGATATGCTTGGTGATAATCTTAAATGGGTGACTGTTGGAACTGTTTTAATTTACATTGCATTTTTTGCAATCAGCCTCGGACCCTTGGGATGGTTAATTATTTCTGAAATATTCCCTCTAAAAATCAGGGGTGTGGGAATGAGTGTCGGGGCCTTATCAAACTGGTTTTTCAACGGAATTGTCGCATTTACTTTTCTTAAGCTTGCATGGTTGTTTACCGGGGAAGGAATGGAAATCACTAAAACGGTAATAGAAGATGGAAAGGAGGTGATTAAACATGACCCCAACCCTGCCGGTGCTTTCTTGCTTTATGCATGTGTAGCGGTTTTTGGTATATTTTGGGGACTAAAATACATCCCTGAAACTAAAGGAGTATCGCTCGAAAAGATTGAAGAACACTGGAGAGCAGGGAAATCACCAAATGAACTTTAGTTAATTTATGCTGTTCTTAAGCTGGAATAATCAATCAAATATTATTCACGCAAATGCGAATCGATCACAGTGGTCTGCCAAACAGGCCGACCACTGTCGTAAAGTTGTCCTACAACCAGTTCGAATTTGAAATAATTTGTAGTTGTTTCAGTCATGGCATGACTCCAGGGCCTGCCATGACTGAAACCTAATACTCAATAATACCTGTAACTTGGTGGATCATTCCCACTAATCCGAACGTACAGGTTGGCCTTGCCCTTGTGGTTGGTCAAGTGGTCGTGCACAAGCAGTAATCCTTCCAAACGGGTCATTTCGTTACCTGAGAAGCTTTTTATTTTTTCAGCAAGCTGTTCATCCGACATGCTTTTCATAATATCCCCGGTTTCCTCCAGGTTGGTTTTTACAAACGCTACAATTTCCGCTTTTGTCATTGCCGAAACATCCATATCTGGCGGCGGTCCATCAGGTTGGATATCTTTCAGAAACATATTGACAATTACTTTGGATGACGCGCCAATATGTACCAGTTGTTCAGCAAATGTGCGTACACTGTCATGCGGTTTATACGTGTAATAGTCTTCCGGCATGGCATCGGCCAGCTCCATCACCTGCGCAATCGCTTCGTCCCATACAGGGGCATGTCCTTCCACAAAATGATACGTTGGTTCAGAAACTTCATTTAAATCATCTTCTTTTGCAACACTTTGCTGGGTGCAATTTGTAAATGCGATGGCTCCGGCCATCAGCAAGACAAACATTAATATTCTTTTCATAGCACAGTTTTTTTTGGTTTCAAATATCTAAAATACGTATTCTATATAGTTTATCCATAATTTGCTTTTATTAAAGCATGTTGGAGAGCGGCATGCAATTTTAAATTTTGAGTATTGATATTACGGATATCCAATGAAACCACGTCACTAGATCAGAATCCGAAAATTTTCGGCAGCCAAAGGGTGATTGGAGGAATAAAAGTAACCATCAGTAGCGCCAGAATCATAACTGCAAATAAGGGCAACAATGGCCTGATTACTTCCGAGATACCTATTTTTGCTACACTACACCCAACAAACAGCACCGAACCAACAGGGGGTGTACATAGCCCGATGCACAGATTCAGCACCATGATAATACCAAAATGAACAGGATCAACTCCCAGCCGCGTAACTACAGGTAAAAATATGGGTGTGAAGATCAGCACTGCCGGAGTTATATCCATAAAAACTCCCACCGCCAGCAAAATAAGATTGATGATCAGTAAAACAATGATTTTATTATCACTTACTGATAAAATCAGCAGGCTCACATCACGCGGGATATTTTCAATTGACATGGCCCACGACATGGCCATAGATGTACCAATCAATAACAATACAATGGAAGTTGTTTTTGCGGCATTCAGCAAAATTTCCGTCAATTCTTTCAACTTAATTTCTCTGTAAATAACCACCGAAAGAATAAAAGCATAAAGAACTGCAATGGCGGAAGCCTCTGTCGCTGTAAATATACCTGCGATGATTCCTCCGATAACGACGATCAACAAAAACAAACTTGGTAGCGCATAAACAAAATACCTGAATGTTGTGCTTATTTTCATACGTTCTCCTACCGGGTATTTGTTCCGGTAAGCGTAAAAACCTGCCGCTACCATTAGAAAAAATCCAACCAATATGCCAGGTAAATATCCTGCAAGGAAAAGAGCAGCAATGGAGGCGCTACCACTGGCCAGTGAAAAAACAATTAAAATATTGCTGGGAGGTATAATCAGTCCCGTTGTGGACGAGGTAATATTGACGGCAGCGCTGAATGCTTTGTCGTAGCCTTCTTTTTCCATTCGTTTGTTCATGATGCCACCAATGGCAGATGTAGCAGCTATAGCTGATCCTGAAATAGCCCCGAATAACATGCAGGCCATGATATTTACATAGGCTAACCCTCCTGGCAACATTCCTACAAGCGCTTTTGCAAAATCAATAAGTCTCCTGGCAATTCCTCCTCTGTTCATCAATTCACCGGCAAGAATAAAAAACGGAATAGCTATAAGTGAAAAGCTGTCAAGCCCCGTAGCCATTCGTTGTGCTACTGTGGTTAATGCAGCGACCTGTGGAATACTTACCATCAATGTAAACATGGCGGACAGACCAATGCTATACGCGATTGGTACACCTATTACTAACAGAAATATAAAACTTACAATAAGGACAAGAACTTCCATGTATTTTAACGTCAGTTAAAATTGTGATATTTTCTGACGCCATGATTCCTGCTTCAGGGACATGTCAGAAAAAACGTAAAAGAGGATAATCAGACCACTTAGCGGGACTACTGTATAAACAATGCCAAGCGGAACGTTCAGCGCAGGAGAATTCTGATCGAGAAACCATGAAATATATACCAGTCGCGTTCCTCCTGCAACCATCGCAAGCAATGCAAAACAGGCAATCATTCCTTTGGCCAACAAATACAGTCCATGCCTGACTTTGTGGTTATCGATTTTCCCCGGCAGTATATCAATAGCAAGATGCAGGTTTTTACCGGTTGCATAGGCTGCGCCAAGCAAACCCGTCCATATTAGCAGGTACCTCGCAAGTTCATCAGTAAAAGAACTGGGGTTATTCAGGACATAGCGCGAGGCTACCTGCCAAAGAATATTCAGCACCATCAATGACATTAACAGCACAAGGGTTTTTTCCAGAAATTTGTCCAGGTGTTTTCTCATAGTTACATTGTTTCCTTTATAGCGGTGATCAGCTCAGCAATTTCAGGTTCTTTTTCGTATTGTCGATAAAGCGGCTGCACGATTTCAATAAAAGGCGCTTTATCAGGATAAATAATTATTACACCTTCTTTTCTAAGCTGCTCAAGTGCATACTTTTCAGCTTCTTCCCACAATTTTCGCTGGTAAACTATCGAAGCATCAACAGCCTCCATCAGCCATAACTGCTGTGGCGCTGTGAGTGAATTCCAAGTATGGGTGCTGATCAGCAATACATCCGGTAGCGAGGTGTGTTCGTCGATGGAGTAATATTTGCATACCTCATAATGTCTAGTCAGATAAAGTGAAGGAGGGTTGTTCTCTGCTCCATCCACAATCCCGGCCTGTAACGCCGTATAAAGTTCACCAAATGAAATGGGCGTGGCTGCCCCGCCCATTTGCTTCACCATATTCATGGCTGTGGGGCTTTCCATAGTGCGTATTTTCAATCCTTTCAGGTCTGCAGGGGTTTTAATTAGTATATCTTTGGAGTAAAAACTTCTGCTACCCGAATCGTAATAACCAAGTCCTCTAAGCCGGTATTTTTCTCCTGTTAGCAACAGCTCGCGGCCTATTGGTCCGTCAAGAATTTTAAACTGGTGTGTTTTGTCTCTGAAAATGTATGGCAATCCCAGCACTTTAAATTGGGGAACAAAATTCTCAAGTACACCTGAAGATACTTTTGTGATATCGATACTTCCGATTTGCAAGAGTTCCAGGCACTCGCGGTCTGTACCCAGCTGACCGTTTGGATAAACATCCATCAACAGCCTGCCATCGGAAATGTTGTCAAGATAATCTGCAATAAAATCATATGCTTTGGCTACGGAGTGTGTCTGATCAAAATTATGCGCTCCCTTCAGCACTCTTAAATCCTGTTTGTCTTTACAGGCAGACAACAGCATGATAGCCAAATAAATAAACACAATAACCGGCACCGTATCGTATTTATAAGTCTTCATCTTTTCTAGATTCACATTTTTATCTATTTGTTCTTTTTTATAGCTTCAATCAACCCTTAATTTCGATTTATTCTTAATCTTAATTATAGATTCCCCTCCGGGGAGGGGTTTCCCACAGCGATGGCTATGCCATGTGGTGTGTGACCTGTGACTGATTCATCGTTCAAGCTCTTCTATCATATAACTTGTCGTTTAATTGTAAATCCAAAATAAGACTTTGCATTTTCATAACATGCATTTTTTATAAATCCGGAAATCAATTCATTGTCGTCAGGAAGCAGTCCAGGCTCCATATCGCTGCCTATCAGATTGCAAAAGATCCGGCGGATGTATATGTCTTCGGCAGACATGCGACAATGATAATCCATGATGGGCAAGTTCAGGGCAATATCGTGGTATAACGCTTCCGCCTGTGCATTGTTTAACAGAAAATTGTCATCAGGAAATACTTTCATAGGTCAACTGCCGAAAGATTTTTCTATTCCCATTTCCAGGCCTCTCAGTTCTGCCAGTCCTTTCAGCCTGCCAATGCCCGTATAACCCGGGTTTACTTGAATATCTCCATCAGCAATCAGCCGGTGGCCATGATCAGGCCGCATAGGTATGCGATCATCCATTCCTGCTGATTTCCTTCTGTGCATTTCAAGCAGTAATTCTTTTGCAACTTCATACATAGGCACATCTCCTTCAAGATGATCCGATTCAATAAAAGCATCATTATCCTCTCTCTGTATATTTCTAAGGTGCACAAAATGTATAGCCTGGCCAAATTCTCTGGCCATCCGGATCAGGTCATTTTCGTGTCTCACTCCCAGTGACCCCGTGCAAAATGTAATGCCATTCGACGGGCTATTAACCTCCTTTAGCAGGGTTTCAATCTGATCAGGCGTGCTAACCACGCGAGGCATGCCCAGGATCGAAAAAGGTGGGTCATCAGGATGAATGGCCATTCTGACGTCTGATTCTTCAGCCACCGGTATAATTTCCTTTAAAAATTCAAGTAAATTATTTTGAAGTGCAGTGTCATTATATTCCTTGTAGTTACGCAATTTTTTTCTAAATGCCTTCAGCGAATAAGATTCTTCAGAACCAGGCAAACCGGCCAGTATATTTTTTGTCAGCCTTTCTAATTCTTTCGTATCCAGTTTGCTGTAATACACCTGTGCTAACTTTATCTCAATATCTGTATAGTCATCCTGCGCCTGATAGCGATTTAGTATAAACATGTCAAACGAAGCAAGGGCTATTTTACTGAACATCAGTGCTTTAGCACCCGTATGTAATTCATAATCCAAATCCGTTCGGGTCCAGTCAAGTAACGGCATAAAATTGTAACATATGATATTAATCCCCTCCCTGCCTAGATTACGTATTGTTTGCTTGTAGTGGTCGATATGCCGTAAAAAATCACCTGTTCTGGTTTTAATGTCTTCATGAACAGGCACGCTTTCAATCACAACCCATTCGAGTCCCTTCTTTTCAATCAGTTTCTTTCTTATTCTGATTTCGTCAACAAGCCATACGTCGCCATTACGAAGATGATGCAGCGCAGTAACGACACCGGATGCTCCTGCCTGCCGGATATGGTCGAGGGTAACCGGATCATCAGGTCCAAACCATCTCAATGTTTGTATAAAACTCATTTTAATTAAACTCCACTATATGCATGAAAACCTCCATCAACATGTACAATAGTGCCCGTTACAAATTTCGATGCATCCGAACATAGCCAGATTACTGTTCCTGTTAATTCTTCCGGTTTACCGAACCGCCTGAACGGAGTGTGATCTGTTATGGTTTTGCCACGGTCGGTCAACGATCCGTCTTCGTTGGTTAACAATGATTTGTTCTGGCGCGTGAGAAACACACCGGGGGCAATCGCATTTACCCTGATGCCTTCACCAAATTTATTTGCCAGATCCACAGCCAGCCACATGGTATAATTATCAATAGCAGCTTTTGCGGCAGAGTATCCTGCTGTTCGTGTCATAGGCCGTTGGGCCGTTAAAGAGGAAATATTGATTATTATTCCCGCATTTTGTTCTATAAATACCGGAAGTAATTGTTGTGTAGGGATGACTGTCCCTAGGTAGTTTAATTCCAGTACTTTCCGCATGTCATCAATATTCAGGTCAAGTATCGTTTTGTCCGGAGGAATAACTGCCCCGGGAAGATTACCTCCTGCTGCGTTTATCAATATATCTACTTTGCCCCATCTTTCAAGTACTGCATTTTTTAATTGATCCATTTGTCCTTCATCCAGCACATCTCCCTGAAAGATCATGGTATCACCAACATCATGGAGTTCTTCTGACAGCAGCATTGCATTTTCAACATTCCTTCCCACAATAGCCACCTTTACACCTGCTTTTACGAGGCCTTTTATAATTGCCCCGCCAAGTACCCCAGTCCCTCCGGTTACCACAGCTACTTTGTTTTCAATATTAAAAAGATCCGAATACATATATTGAATATTATAGCTTATCAGTGATTAATATTCTCATGTTTATGAGCAAGCAGAATAATCAATTCTCATTTATATTACAGGTTTCCACCCCTCAGCATAATCCCTGCTCCAAAGTTTTAAGGCTTCTTTGTCGTTCATTATTTTGCCATCATGAGGATCTGTTTTTAGAGTGCGGTTAAATTTCTGAGCTATATTTCCGAGATGACAAATCAAATTACTTTTCACCGCTTCTTCAATTGGTGAATTCAGTTTCTTTCCCAATCGAATGGCTTCCATGAAATTTTCCATGTGATACAAGTCAAGCGCACCCAAACCTACAATGTCAGTGGTTGAAGAATGTCCCCGCTCGAGGACCTGTTTGAATAGTTTACCCGATTTGTCGTACACCCAATATCCATTGCGATCAAGCAGAACAGTGCCTTTTGTTCCATGGATGGTAGCGCCTCTCCCTCTTTCATAAAAGTTGAATCCATTACAGCTTCTTCCTTCCCAGGTAATCATTTTGTCGTTACCAAACTCAAAACTGGCCACTTGGGTATCATAAAATTGCCAGTCATCGTCAAAGCTGTATCTGCCACCAGACGAGGTGACTTTGGTAGGATAGTCCACTCCAAGCGCCCAACGGCAAATATCCAACTCATGAAAGCCATTATTATTGATTTCTCCAGTTCCCCAGTTCCAGAACCAATGCCAATTGTAATGCACCACGTTGTCACGATATGCGGTATGCGGTGCTGGCCCCTGCCATAAATCCCAGTCCAGCCAATCGGGCGCTGCAATATTTTTTCCATTGCCAATGGAACCCCTGGTATTGGCATACCAGGCCTTACCCATATATACATCACCTATTATGCCTGCCCTGATATCGGATACCGCCTGAATAGAAGTAGGTGCAGAACGCTGCTGATTACCTACCTGTAATACTTTACCATATTTTTTCTGCGATTCTATCAGCCAGGTCCCCTCTTCCGGGTTAAAGCAGCATGGTTTTTCCAGATACACATGCTTGCCTGCCTGCATGGCCATAATTGCCATTGGCGCATGCCAGTGATCAGGTGTGGCAATAGTAACCGCATCAATATTTTTATTATCCAGCAGTTTTCGAAAGTCAACAATGGCATCCGGCTTATAACCGTTCATTTCATATACAATTTCTGCCGTTTTAGTTAATTCTCTTGAATCCACATCGCAAATTGCTCTGATCCGGGTATTTACAGTACTGTTGATGGCACTGAGATGCGCCTTGCCCCTGCCATGCAATCCTATCACAGCCACATTCACCCTGTCATTGGCTCCTAATATATTTGCATAACTACTTGCTGAGAATGTGAAACTTGCTCCGATAACACCTGCAGCTGATTTTTTGATGAATGTCCGCCTGGAATCTTTATTATTTTTCATAGTTCATTTTTTTGCTTCATCACTAAAACTCTTTGATTTTTATACTTCTGAAATGTACCATGTTGCCATGATCCTGTAATAATATATGGCCGTCGGGCCATTGGCCAAATCCTGGCCATTTGCTGTACTTACTGTACGCAACAAGGGCACGGAACATCTGTGATTCTCTGTCATATTCCACAACTTTTTCGTTGTTCAGCCAATGTTCCACCAGATTTCCGTGAACCACTATTCTTGCTTTATTCCACCTGTTAACTCCTTTAAATTGTTTGGATCTTCCCGGAACTGAGATATTTTCTGCTGGGATCAGGTCGTACAACGACCCCAATGTGCGATTTGTGTTTATTCCCATTTTTGCATCGGGGTGATTCGCATCATCAAGCAACTGGAATTCACATCCGATTGAAGACCCTGCGTCCTTGTTAAGCTCCGCATTTACAAAATATTTGATTCCACTGTTGGCTCCTTCGGTGATCATAAATTCCAGCTCGAGGTCAAATTCACTGAAAACATCTTCTGTAATGATATCACCAGGTCCTGTTGCCTCCTCACCACTCGTTCCCATAATGGTTAATATGCCGTCTTTTATACCCCAGCCTGATTCCGGAAAATCATCCAGTTTAGCTCCCCGCCATCCGTTTCCGGTCTTTCCATCCCA
>JACZXH010000021.1 GCA_022571715.1 Bacteroidota bacterium
CCCCAATACCTATTATTTTCTGTTGATAGCCTTGGGTGCTTGTGTAGCAATGACCCTTAGGATGTACGCTGATCACAAAGGATGGGACTTGGAGGAGGTCGAAGTACACCTCAAGCAATCACGTGTACACGCTAAAGACTGTGAAGATTGTGAATCACAAAATGGGTATGTTCACGTCATTGAAAAAAAATTAAAATTTATTGGTAATTTAACGGAAGAACAGACACAAAGACTATTAGAAATTTCCGATAAATGTCCGGTGAATAAAACCTTGACTAGTGAAATCAAAATCACAACAAAAACATTAGACTAATTTCACGAGCGCAGTATTACGATCCTCAAATATCAATATTACATTTACCTCCTGAGGAAACCCAATCATACTAAGCTTTTCTCCAAAACTTCAGCAATTAAATATTCTAGCACCTTGGGGAGGTCAGGAACACAGGTAGATTCAAAATTGGCTATTTTTTATCCAATTAATTAGCGTGGAGGCACTTCATCCATCGGCGTGTTAGTTTGCCAACTGGCAAAACACCTTGGTTTATTTAAAGGTTATTTCAACTAACAGAAAACCTGAGAAAGAGGAATACCTAAAGGCGATTGGTGCAAACGGTTATTATTGATAATGGAAATATCAAAGAGCAGGTGAAAAATCTGTTCCCAAATGGAGTAGATAAGGTCCTGGAACTTATTGGCACACGAACCATAAAAGATTCTTTTAAATGCATAAAGCCCGGAGGAATAGTCTAGGGTTTGTTTTTTCTCCTCATCACTCCTTTAGTGATAAGCTGAAATGCTCATTTAATCGGCCTGCCATCATTGTGATAAATTACTAAACATTCTATTGATCGTGACGGTTAATCCAGTGGTTTGAGTTCTCCCAATGTAGTGGGAATCAATTCGGAAACTGTTGGATGAATATGTACCGCTCGTTGGATGACAGTATAAGGTGCATCCGCATACATGATATCCAAAATAGAATGTATGATCTCATCCCCTTCAATTCCGAGGATAGTGGCGCCCAGGATTCTTTTACTCTCGGCATCGACCAATATTTTCATGAAACCATTAGTCTCACCTTTTTCTTTTGCACGTGCAATTCGCTTCATTGCCCTGATACCTATCAATGCTTTTTTACCTGATTTCCTGACTTCATTTTCCGTCATGCCCACTCTGCCAAGCGCCGGGTCTATGAATAAACCATAACATGTAATTCTATCGGATACTTTGCGGAGATCGTTATCAAATAAATTTGCGGCAACAATCTCAAAGTCGTTGTACGTAGTATGGGTAAAAGCGCCCTTCCGGTTACAATCACCCAAAGCCCATATGCCCGGCACATTAGTATGCAATTGATCGTCAACTTCAATATATCCCCTTGTGTCAGTTTGAATTCCTGCTTTCTCCAGACCAAGATCATCTGTATTAGGTTGTCTTCCGGTAGCCAAAAGTAAATGACTCCCCTTTATCTGTTTGTCACCAACCTGACAATCAACATTGATCATGATATTATCTCCATGTATTTTTCCGTTTAAACACTCCGCTTCCATCCGAAAATTAATTCCTTCATCTTCAAAAATTCGTCTGATTTCACTGGAGACATCCTCATCTTCCCTCGCAATCAATCTAGAGCCCATTTCAATAATAGTAACCTCGCTTCCAAATCTCCTGTACATCTGTCCAAACTCAAGACCAATGTAACTTCCGCCAACAATCATTAAATGATCCGGCACATAGTCAACCTCCATCATGCTGCTGTTCGTGAGGTATTTTACATCCTGAAAGCCCTCTGGTATATAAGCTCTTCCTCCAACGTTTATGAATATTTTGTCTGCTTTCAACAATTGATCGCCGACAATGATGGTATTTGAACTTTCAAACCTGGCGTGACCTTCAAATACTGTAAGGTTTTTAGTGCTTTTTAACCAATTCTCAACACCCGTTGTTGATTGCTCCACGATCTTGTCTTTCCTTGCCTTTACACTTTTCATATCAACCGAAACTTCACCGGTAATTTTTATTCCGAAGTCAGCGCTGCGATTAACCATATGGACCGCTCTGGCACTCGCAACCAGTGCCTTGGTGGGAGTACATCCAGTATTAACACAGGTTCCTCCAAAGCGATCTCTTTCAATAATAGCCGTATTTAAGCCTTCAGAGGCGCATCTTGCTGCTAGAGAAGGTCCGGCCTGACCCGATCCTATAATTATGGCGTCAAAAATTTTCATTATGTTTATTTTTATGAATGATAATAACGATTAATGCGTATGTCTAATACCTATTTCAATTAAATAATAATTAACAGCGTAGGCAGCGATGAATCCTTCTTTCATCACCATGAAGTGGCACTAAATGCTAGTTTTGCCCGAGATTGTTTTTCTTCATGATTATGTGAATGGATATAATTTTCCATTTTCGCTGTATTATACTCTAATATCAGATTATTTTATGATTGTTTTTTCCAAAGCCCCTTTAAGCTGGCTTTCCAATTCTATAATTCTGTTTTTTAGTTTATCAAATTCCAGTTTAAGTTCCTCCATTGTAAATCTCTGTTGGATATGTGGACAATTAACATCCCAGGCCTCAACATTGAATATTATTGCTCAAGGATTGGCTTTGCGATCCCCTGATATTCCTCAAATTCCACCGGGCCGCGTAACTATAACAATCTTACCTCATAATATCTTTCTTTCGATTTCTAACTCCTCATTTTAGATATGTTGCCTATTCTATTATACTCGTAATTATTTTAATTTCATTACTCAATGTTTTATTCACGGGGCACTTATCAGAAATTTCAAGAAGTCTTAGTTTCTGATCTTCTGTCAATTCTCCAAAGAATTTTAAGTTTTTTTCAATGATGTGAACATACCCATCTTCTGATTCACAATCCTCGCAGTCTTTTGCATATATCCGTGATTGTTCGAGGTGCACATGGACCTCTTCCAAATCCCATCCCTTCCGATCAGCATACATCCGTAGTGTCATGGTCACACAGGCGCCCAGGGCAGCCAGCAGGAAATCATATGGTGTGGGTCCAAGATCCAGTCCAAAAGGTACCGGCTCGTCCGCAATTATTTGATGATTTCCAGCCTCAATGACTGTTTTATATTTGTCTCTGCCAATTTTTGCTATTACTTGTGTCATTTTAAATAATATTTAAGCATTATAATCTTGTTTTTGCATCATATTGTTGAGAAGTGACCAACAGAAAATTAGATTTCAACTACTATATCAGTTTTTGGTTTAGAACAGCAAATCAGCACCATTCCTGGTGACGGTGTTTCCAAGGGTTCTGGGGAATAATCTACTTCTCCTTCTTTGAGGTCGCAAACACAGGTGTGGCATATTCCAGATCGGCAGCTAAAGTCAGGATTTAATCCCTGGGCTTCCGCCAGATCGAGGATGCTTCCGAAAGAAGGATTCCACTGAGTGGTGATCCCGGATTTTGAAAATACAACTTCCACCTCATTGCAACATTCGGTAACCTCAGCCAGACGTTTAGCCTGAGTCACTTTACTAAGGTCTCCCAACTCTGAGGCCGGACCAAAAAACTCATAGTGAATTGAGGTTTCTTTCACTCCCCATTGAGTAAGACCGGAAAACATGGATTTCATGAAGGGAGTTGGGCCGCAAACATAAAAATCACTTTTCACGTCTGGTTTTAAACGTTGAAGCAATTCTATTGTAATATGACCCTCTTCATCATAGTCCTTGCCTATTGTGTCATTGGGACCAGGTCTGCTATATGCAATAAAGGACTTCAAGTTATTGTGTAATCCGGTCATTTGCTGAACGTGAATTCCCAAAGCGTGCTCTTTCCCATTTCGCGTACCATGAATAAACCATACTTCCTGGCTGAACCCAATTTCAGCCAATGCATTAAGCATTGAAATCATAGGGGTAACACCAACGCCGGCACTCAATAGCACAATCGGTTTCTCCATGTCCTTTAGATAGAATTTACCTCTTGGGTTGGTAGAAAGAATTTTGGTGCCCACTTCTACCTGGTCATGAAAGTAGTTTGACGAAACCCCGGGATAAGCATTTGGTACTTTCGTGGGTGCCGATTCTCTTTTGATAGTTAACCGATAGTAATCCTTATCTGGTGAATCAGATAAAGTGTAGGTCCTTAAAAATGATTTGTATTGACCTGGAATATCTAGTTTGATGGGTAGAAATTGACCCGGTAAGAAAGTTGGTAATGGTTCTTGGTCATCATTAGAGAAATAAAATGACGTAATTGTTTCACTTTCCGGTTCTTTTCTCGTCACAATTAATGTTCTGTAAGTTTCCTTAGTTAGAGCATTAATTTTCTCTTTGGACAATCGATCTTCGAAAGTTAATCTCCAACCAGGAGATAAGGGTCTGATCTTGAGAGCTTCCCTAAAGCCATTATAATTTTCTTTATCGAAGTACATTAGATCGTTGACTTCACTGATAGTCAAACCTTGCAGATCTACCTTGACCGTATGGATTTCATCACCCGCACACACCTCTCCTTCTTCTAGTACCCTAAAATAAAATCCCAGTCTTCCACTTTTTAATATGCGACTGTAAAAGCTTTCCTCTTTCATTTTGATGGCCAGCTTGTAACAGGGCACGCGTGGTTGACTGACTTCAAATAAAGTAGTACCAATTCTGAATTGATCACCTATATGGATTTCATTGTCCAGCATTCCTTCTACAGTGAAATTTTCCCCAAACTGACCCATTGTAAAATCATTTCGCCCGAGCTCTTTTTCCCAATTTCTGTAATTAGCATGAGAGTAGACATAAACGGCTCTCATCTCGCCACCATGCCCAATTAAGTCGGCTTGTCCGTCACCGTCAATATTTAGTGTCCGAACCTTGACTGTTCCTTGTACAGGCTCCTTAAAAATGCCAGTAGTAACGACCTTCCCCTTGTATTCAATCTCTTTCGGCAGAGAAACATTGACTGATAGCAGTTTTGACATATCGATATTTTGCTTATGGATAATTGCAGGCAATCTAGCCTGTTTTCGAGTTACTCGGATATTTAAGAATCAGAGACATAAAAAAAGTATTAATAAGCCCCCCTGCAGCTCCAGCCCTGCCGATTCTCCCAAATCCATTTATACCTATTTTCTTCATTTTATAATTGTTTTTGGGTTAAAATTATTTTTCTGATGTCATTTCAGGTGGTTAATTTCACTATTTCTAGATGACTGATCTTTCATCAAGGTAAGATTAATTCAAACACATGTCAATAATTCCAGATAACGATTATCGTAATTCTTCAGTAATCAAAATGTATAAAACATTATTCACTTTTTAGGTTCCAGGTTCGCAGCTTTCCAACTTAACTTCCAGTTCCTTAATGCGATCTTTTAAATCACCTATTTGAGGTTCGAGTTCTTCCAATGTATATCGTGGTGTTATATGCTGCGGGCAATTTACATCCCAGGCTTTTAATGTGATGATCATGGCCCTTTCGTTAATGGCCTTGTAGTCATCGTCTTTTAGCTGTTCCATGAGTTTATCATCTTTCTGAATAATCCGCGCCTCACCCCATATTTTTATTCTTGATCTTGTGGGATAGTCCATCAGGAATAAGCTAACCTTTTTGCTGTCTTGTAAATTACCGGCGCTTATGAATTGCCTGTTACCTGAATAATCTGCAAAACCTAATGTATGATCATCGAGCACCTTTAAGAAGCCTTTTGGACCCCCACGATGCTGTATATAAGGTTGGCCATCTTTGTTGACAGTAGCCAGATAAAAGGAATCCCGATTGGCAACAAATGATCGTAATCGATCCGTAATCGTATTCTGCCAATCTCTTGACTCTGCTACTTTTTGGTAGGAAAACCTGGATCCTTCCTTTTCCTGGTAGTCCTTTACGGTAGGACTAAATGCGATATCACTTATGTATTCTGACATAATGCAATGGTTTAACCCCGATCTCCTAAAAGAAAATCGGGGTATTTTGTTATTGAATGTTATTAGTTCTTAGGAAATTGTCTATGTATTTCGCTATAGATTCCCCATCTTCTTCCAGTGCGAAGTGACCAGTATCCAGAAGATGAAATTCGAGGTTATTTAAGTCCTTTTTGTAAGGATATGCACCATCGGCGGGGAAGATGTAATCATTCTTGCCCCATACAATTAATGTGGGTGGCTGATACTTTCTGAAATACTGTTGCCAGCTTGGATAGAGAGGTACATTGGTACGATAGTCGTAGAACATCGCCAGCTGAATTTCATTATTTCCCTCTCTTGTCAAATGTTGTAAATCAAGGTTCCAATTATCAGGACTAATTGTTTCCACATTTCTAACACCATGTGTGTATTGCCACTTTAGTCCATCAGGAGAATGAAAGCCCTCCAAGGCTATCCCATTTTCTACTGTATAATCATTCCAGTATTTCTTTATTGGGATCCAGAAATCCTTCAATCCCTCTTCATACGCATTTCCATTTTGTATGATAAGCGCCTCAACTCGCTCAGGATATTTTGCGGCTATTCGAAATCCAATAGGAGCGCCATAGTCCATTAAGTAAATAGTGTACTTCTCTACTTCAAGCTTTTCCAGAAAGCCTTCAATGATTACTGCCATGTTATCAAATGTATAATCAAATTCTTCCATTGGAGGTTGCTCGCTGTTTCCATATCCTGGATAATCAGGAGCCAATAAATGATAGCTGTCAGATAAATCGACCATTAGGTTCCTAAACATATGAGAAGAAGTAGGGTATCCATGCAGTAGCAATATTGTAGGTGCTTTTTTATTCCCAGCTTCCCGATAGAAAATTTCTACTCCGTTCACTTCAACTGTTTTATTTAACACTTGACTCTCCTGAGCCATTGCTGTCGTATTAATTAAGCCGATCATAACCATTATGATCATCGCAATTTTCTGGGTATTAATTTGATGTAATTTCATGATTTTGTTTTCGGTTTGGTTAATGTAATTGTTGATATTTTAGATCTTGTATTTTCTTTGACTTTCAAGTATGGGCACATCATTGGCACTCATATCTCGAATTTTCATTAGTCCGTCAGTATCAAATTCCCAATGTTCGTTTCCATGGGTTCTGTACCACTGACCGGTATCAGCATTTCTCCATTCATATTCAAATCGAACAGAGATCCTGTTGTCGGTGTAAGCCCATAGCTCCTTCATAAGCCTGTAGTCCAATTCCTTCTTCCACTTCCGGGTAAGGAAATCTTTAATTGCTTCCCTTCCAGTAAAGAATTCGTCTCTGTTTCTCCATTGCGTGTCAATAGTGTATGCCAATGACACTCGCTCAGGGTCTTTCGAGTTCCATCCATCTTCAGCCGCCTGAACTTTTGCTTTTGCTGTTTCCAGGGTAAATGGGGGTTTAATTTGTTGCTTCATTTTCAGTTTTTTTTAATGTTTTATATTGTTTATTATTCAGCTTAATTAAGTTAGGCACTTAATATCTGCCCGAAACTAAGCCGGGCAGATAAGTTGTCTTTATTCTCAGTTGGCATTTGAGAATACTTCCTTTAACTCTGCTGTTTTGTACACATGGCTGGCTATAAACCTAAAGTTAGTTTGTGCTGCCAGGTTGCCATCTAAACCTGGTATGATGGCTGAAGCTGTTGCATCGCCTACGACGGCCACTTCAAAACCAAGTTCGAGTAATTCTCTTAAATGAGATTCTACACAGAGGTTACCTGACATACCTGCAAGAATGACTTTATCGATCTTTTGCTTTCGTAGCTGCAGGTTCAAGTCGTTTTGTTCCGGGCCATATACTTTATGGGGCCCAACAACGGTCACATAATCTTGTTCGATGTACTTCTTGTATTGCTCCAAGAAATCAGCACCGGATCCTTCAAAGCCTTCTTTATTAAGCTGATCCCCTCGATCAAACATACCCATGTTATGCATTGCAACTTCCAATGCTCCTTCAAACTTCCATGTATGGTCGTGCTTGTAGTAATAATGAGGAGAAATAAAAACATGTATGCCGTTTTCTTTTGCCAGTTGAAATAAAGTCTCCAGATTCTGAACTGTACCATTTTTAGTTACACTTTCGCCTACTAAGCCCCAAGCAACTCCATCAGGGCTTAAGAAATCGTTCTGCGGATCCGTAATTACAATAGCCGTAGTTTTATCAATAACAAAACCAGGATCTGGTAGCTGTGCATTTGATTTGATTGATATGGCGATAATCCCTATCACCATGGTCATTACTTTTAAATAATTTGTTTTCATCGTTTTAGAATTTAGTTTTTAGTCTAAGCAGGCATTCCGATAATCATTTTGTATAACGGGATGACTGTTTTTTTAAATTTGTTTAATATTTAATTGGTTTTATTATGCGGTAGTCAGTTCTTCCAGAACCGGAGCCCTGGGAAAATCAATGTCAAATTCCCCATTACTAAATATGTAATTCGTAATGATTCTTATACCTACCATTCCTATAAGCTCAGCCAGCGCCTGATGGGTGTATCCGGCAGACAAAAAATCGTCGATGGAATCCTGTGAAGCTTTCCCTCTTTTTTCTGTAAGTTCCCTGGCCAATACTGTTAGAGCTTTAAGCTTTATGTCAGCAATGGTTCCTTTCCTGATATCGATCACCTCATTTTCAGAATACCCAAGCATTTTGCCTATAGCGCTATGAGCGGCAAGACAATATTCACAATAATTGGACTGGGAAACCGCCAGGGCAATGGCTTCATTTTCTTTTGCTGAAAAAGATCCTTGTTTCAAGGCTTCTTCAAATGCTAAAAATCCTTTTAATAGCTGTGGCGAATTTCCCATAGCCGCGTACATATTTGGCAACATGCCTACTTTTTGTTTGATAGCTGCGAATACTTCTTGTGTCGATTCGTCAACCTGTTCTGGTGTTAGTGCTTTTAATGTTTTCATTTTCTTGATAAATATTTTAAGTTTTAAGTTATTTTGATAACATGAATTACAATTGGCGTGCCAAAATCATAAATAATTGTATTTCAATAAGTTACATTAAAAATTCAAGAAAACGATTATTTTAATATGCTGATATATTGGCATTAAGATGAAATGTTGGCAATTATTATGGACGTTCGATACCCAGTTTTTTCATGCGGGCCTCTAATGTAGTTCGGTTGATAGCCAGAATTTTTGCAGCACCTTTCTGACCACTTATGCGCCAGTTGGTATGTTTTAATATTTTTAGAATATGGCTTTTTTCATTGTCTGCCAGTGTTACTATGTTTTCTTCGAGAGTCTCATTAGAAGCCTTTGGTATAGCGTCTCCAATTTCAAGTTTGTTTTCCGGACTAATAATTACAGCACGTTCAATAACATTTTCCAATTCCCGAACATTGCCCGGCCAGCTATAATTCATCAAAGAGTCAATCACTCTTTCAGTGATTACCTCTATTTTCTTTCCAAACTGAGTATTATATTTTAGCAGAAAATGGCGTGTTAAAAGAGGAATGTCTTCCTTTCTTTCTCTTAAAGGGGGCATAATTATTGGAAAAACATTTATCCGATAATAAAGGTCCTCTCTGAAGGTTCCTTTGGCTACCGCCTCTTGCAAATTCACATTGGTAGCCGCAATAACCCGGACATCTACTTTCATTGTATTTGAGTTTCCCAATCTTTCAAATTCACCTTCCTGTAGCACCCGAAGTAGCTTGGATTGCAGCTCAATAGGGATCTCTCCAATTTCATCTAAAAATATACTGCCTCCATTTGCCAATTCAAAGCGACCGACTTTTCTTGCTATAGCTCCCGTGAATGCTCCTTTTTCATGCCCAAATAGCTCACTTTCAATAAGCGTAGCAGGAAGCGTCGCACAATTCACTTTTACCATTGGCCTGTTTTTTCGCTTACTAATATTATGTACAGCTCTTGCTATCAGTTCCTTACCTGTTCCGGATTCTCCCAAGATCAACACGGTCGCATTCGTTTTAGCAACCTGCTCTACTTGGCCCAGCACTTTTTTGAATTTCTTACTTTGACTGATTATTTCTTCAAAATTGTGTGTCAGTTTAATTTCTTGTTGCAGATATTTATTTTCTTGCTCTAATCTTACCTTTAACTGATTTACTTCGGATAATGCCTCCTTCAGTTCAATGTTTGTTTTATTAAGCGCCTGTTCAGCTTCTTTACGCCTGGTAATATCTTTAAAAGAGACTACAGCTCCTGTTATTTCATTATTTTCATCCCATATAGGTGTACTAATGTATTCAACAGGGAATGAGCTTCCATCTTTTCTCCAAAATACTTCATCCTCCACATGATGCACTTTGCCATCTTTGAATGCAGCATAAATGGAGCACTCTTTTTTGTCAAAAGGTGTTCCATCAATTTTTGTATGATGAATCATGTCATGCTGGGATTTACCAATTAATTCCTCATGTTCCCAACCTACCATCCTCGCTGCCGCGGCATTGACAAATGTTGTGTGGCCCTGGCAATCCAACCCATAAATACCATCCCCAACTGACTGAAGTATTGATTCGTGATGTCTCTGTAAGTCCTGAAGTTTTTGAAGGGCTTCTTTTTTCTCCATTAAAGCACTCAGTGTAATTTTTGAACCCTCCGATTGTTCTTGAACTATTCTGTCCAAAACCGACTCTGCTTCATCCAATTTTTCATCGAGCGCTTTCCTCCTAGAAATATCCTTTATCAGTACACAGCTAATATTTACATCCTTGTCTTCTACAAAAGTGAAATTCAACTCTACATGTATTAGCTTTCCATCTTTATCATTAAAAGTCGTCTCTACCAGTTCCGAATTCGAACTACGTAATTTTTCCCAAATGCCTTTCCACTCCTTCTTCGATAGATTTTCATCAAGATCGAACAAAGTAATATTTTTCAATTTGTCACGAGAAAAGCCACTGAAATTAATAAATGCGTCATTGAATTTTTGTATGTTCCCATTGTCTAAAATCCAGATTACGGGATCTGAGGAAACGTTTAATGCTATTTCTGACCATTTGTTATTCCACTTCTGTATTTTTTCGCTAGACATTCACCTGGTTCATTTTTTTTCTAAAGCTATTAATATTTTTAATTTCACACTTTCAATATTTTTTGGCAAATATTATATTTTTATAACTATGTTTTCTGACCCTGATGATATAAAATCTCTCCTGGATATTTCAAAAAGCAAGCAAGTCCAGGTCAGGGTTTCTTCAATGTGATTTTTTATGGGGATAAAATCCTCAATACTGAATACCAGGCAGCAGCTGAATGTCCCGCCATGATACCCATTTTTAAAAAGTGCTAATAACAGGAAAATATCTGTTACGGCTGCTTGTCAACCGCCTGCCACAGATACCAAACCGCAACCGAACGATAGGGCTTCCATTTCGCGGCTAACCTCTCAAGGCGATTCTTTGAAGGATTACTTTTCATATTATATTGAATTTGAACGGCATTTCTGAAACCTACATCATCCAGGGGAAGTATATCGAGCCTGCCCAACGAGAATATCAGAAACATTTGTGCCGTCCAAACTCCGATGCCTTTTACTTCCGTGAGCATTTTTATTACTTCTTCATCTGAAAATCTTCCCAGGTGATTATAAACGTTTTTATTTTGTGCAAACTTCAGGCTTAAATCATAGATGTATGAAGCCTTCTGAATAGAAAGCCCAACGCTTCGAAGTTGTACAATGGAATACAATACTACATTTTCCGGCTCCAGATTTTGGTTAATGAGGTCCATGAATTTATTGCGTATCGACCGTGAGGCGCTCACTGATATCTGCTGCGCTATTATTGAGTTAACCAGGGCTTTGTAATAATTCTTTCGTGGCATAATGGCGCACGGTCCAACCTTGGCTATTATTTCAGCCAGGACCACATCCTGCTGGCTAAGGTAATCTAACGCCGTTTGTAACTGCTTTTTCAATGATTAAATAATTTAAGCAAATAGTTGAAGGCAATTTATTAATTTGTGGTTGAACAATTTTAATAAATCGTAAATCCCATGAAATTCCTCTCTGTAATCAGCTATGTATTCCTCGTATTTTGTGCACCTGGTTGTGGCAATGGCGTATCGCAGCAAACTGAACAACCTGAAGTACAGTACACCATTACCAATGTACATGTAATTCCAATGGACAGTGAGATTATTTTGGAAAACCAGACAGTTCTGATTTCGAATGGAAAATTCTCAGCGATTGGCGATGTTGATAAAGTTGAAATACCTGAAAACACAGTTGTAATTGATGGTTCGGGAAAATTCCTGCTACCTGGCCTCGCCGAAATGCACGCACATATACCCGGCAATCAAAATATGGAACTGCTTGAGGAAACCCTTTTTCTTTATCTGTCAAACGGGATCACCACCATTCGCGGCATGCTCGGTCAGCCGTATCACTTGGAATTGCGCGAAAAAGCTGTCAATAATGATATTCTCAGCCCGCGGATATTTACTTCCGGACCTTCACTCAATGGAAACAGTGTGAAAACGGTATCTGATGCACGTGAAAAGGTAACGGCTCACCAGGAATCAGGATATGATTTTCTGAAGTTGCATCCCGGGCTTACTCTGGAGAATTTCAATGAAATTGTAAAAACCGCCAACGAGGTAGGTATCACATTTTCCGGACATGTATCAATAGATGTAGGAGTACGAAGAGCACTGGAGGCAAAATACGCTTCGATTGACCATATTGATGGCTATCTTGAAGGCCTCGTTCCGGAAGATGCAGGGGCAGACCCTTCTCAAAACGGATTTTTTGGTTACAACTTTACCGACATCGCCGACCGGAATTTAATACCTGAATTAGCGAAAATGACCAAAGACGCAGGGGTATGGGTAGTGCCGACACAAAGCCTGATGGAACGCTGGGCCGGAACCCGGACTCCTGAGGAACTTGCAGACGAACCGGAAATGAAATATGTAGCAGCAAAAACACGTGATAACTGGATTAAGACTGTTTCTGATTACCAGAACAGACCGGAATTTAACAGGGAAAAAGCGGCGCGGTTTAACCAGTTGCGCCGGGACATTATAAAAGCTCTCCATAATGCAGGGGCCGGGTTGTTATTAGGCTCAGACGCCCCTCAGATATTTAATGTACCAGGTTTTTCTATTCAACACGAATTACAGTATATGATCAAATCAGGGCTTACACCCTATGAAGCATTGAAAATGGGGACAATAAACCCCGCTTTGTTTTTTAATAAGGAAGGCGAATTTGGCGTGATAAAAACGGGAGCCTCTGCTGATTTTCTGCTTCTGGACGCCAATCCGCTGGACGACATTGATCATGTGCAAACCAGGTCAGGTGTTATGGTACGTGGTGTATGGCTGCCGGAGGAAGAAATTCAGAAAAAACTTGATCGGATTGCAGCAAAGTATGCAGAGCAGTGATTAATACTACATGCCTTATTGGGTCACCATTTCAAATTTTTAGATCACGCTCATCGGAATTGGTGAGTTCTTACAATTAATCAATTTCTGTATGTTTCCCTTCCGGATAGTTGATCTTTGCTGAAAGTTTTCCATTTACCAGGAATCAATGCAATGAATGTATCGCTTACTTCAGAATAAAGTAGTTGTTTGTACAAAAAGGGGATCCTGATAACACCTTCCATATTTAAAACACCATACAACCCTCTACGTTTTACAATAACCAGATCATTTTTAAGAGGTTGCACACTCTCATATTTAGGAAATAACAATGTTTTTCCATAGTGGTCAATCAGGCCATATAATCCATCCTTTTCAGAAATCCACAGCCCGTTGATCGATTCCTTTATCTGATCTGATTTCACTTGCTGGATTAGCTTTCCCTGTGCATTTATGATCCCCCATTTTGTTTCCTGGCGCACGATGCACATCCCGTTTGTGAACGCCCCCGTTTCATCATAAAGGGGCTGAACGATCAGGATTTCACGGTTGTCTATAAAACCCCATTTGCCCCTTATTTTCACTGCGGCAAGCCCTTCTCTGAATGATTTTACCGCCTCATACCTGTTTGCGACACGTAGTTTGCCGCTCAGGTCAGAAAAACCATAAAACCCCTGATATTTGATTCTAAATAACCCTTCAGCTGGAGGATCAATATCGTCGTAGATCCCGAAAGGTATGTATGTTCTGCCTGAATTGGATATTATGCTTGCATCCCCTTCATTTTTAAGGATATACAGGCTGTCATTGAAATTAATATGCTCGGTGATACCGGCAGAAAATTTGGAAAATATTATCCCCTTAAAACTTACTAACCAGGTGTTCACACTGTCAATTTTTTCTTCCAGGTAAGTATCGTTTAAAATGAGTTCTTTTTCAGTGAAATAAATAAGATCATGATCAAAACCTTTCAACCAGGTGATCTTTTTTGTTTTTTCGAGATATAGCGTATCGTTGATAATCGCAATTTCTTTTTTCTCTGGCAGGATGAGCCAGTCCCCCTTTTTATCAATCACGCCCTGCTCATTATGAAAGACAACGATCGATTTTCCAGAATCGAATGGAGTAACACGGTCAAAGACACAGTGGATGACTTCGTTGCCGATGCGGTTCATGAAACCCCACCTATTATTTCTTTTCACAGCAAATAACCCTTCGCTAACAGGCTTTATCGCCGAGTAGAAATACTGGTTTTTCCGAATGCCCAGCGTGTCAAAAACTGACCATCCTGAATTGCGACCTTTTGATCTTCGGACATAAATAAATCCGTCAGCCATGTAGAGACTGTCATAAACCGGCTCAATTAATTCTTCTCCCGTTTTGGTTATTATTCCAGATTGTCCGTTAAGCGTTACATGGTAAAAACTACCTGAAAGATGTAGCATAGTATTGTATGCTTTTTTTGTTATGAAATCGCCGGGGCTGGTGAGTCGGAACATATTGTTAATACCTGTAATAAAAACATTTTGTGATGATTCTTCTATCGTATCAAAATACATCACCCGTTGAGTTGTGTTATCAGGTGCCAGTAAATGCCATGTATTGACAGAAAGTGCGCTTACCGTATTATTTGCGATCTCTATTTTTCTGAATTCAGGTTTTAATACGTTTCTTCCGGTCTTATCAACCAACCCTGCCTTGCCATCAAAGAATACAAAAAAATAATCTTCGTCAGCATGGGCAATGCTATCAATTTGAAATCGCAACACCTCCTTGCCATTCGTATTTACCAGCGACAATTTTCCGTTATCCCGGGTGACTACCAGTAGTTTTTCAGTTAAACTATAAATGTTTGGGTAAACAAAAGGGAGTAATTGGGTATTGTTCAGATCAATTAATCCGTAAATACGCTTGTTATGGTCATATTTTTGGGCTATTACTATTTTACCACTCACGGATAGTCCGGCATAAGCGAAAGGGATGATGAGTTTGCCCCTGGAATTAAAAATACCATAAAACTCCTCACCGCTGAACAAACCTTCTTTTGAAGCTACTATCAGATTACTGCCAGCACGGTAAATATGCTTGTATTTTGCAGTGATGGTTATGGAATTAGCAGATGAGATAATTCCCCATTTATCACCGGATCTAAACCCGATAACTCCGTCATGAAATACGGGTATGCCCTCCGACCACCCTAATTCTTCATATTGTGCCGGAATAATCTCTTTACCATACTGGTTTATAACTCCTTTTAATCCGTTTTCTTCATAAACATTAAAAAACGATCCATTTTCAATCTGTGCAGTACTCCGAAAAGGAGTTAATGCAAAGTGAAAAAGAAGTATTCCGAAAACGAAGTTTTTCCTTATCCCGGCAGTCATCTTTATATTTGTTGAATTGGCAAAAATACATGTTAACATGAAGTCTGGAAAGTAATAAGGCTGAAACAAATGGTATGGAAGTGAATAAGCAGTGTTATTCAATTTTACTTCGTGTTCCGCTTGCGCCTCCGCTTAGCCAATGGACTAATATCTATACCTACGTAATAGCGCATCCGTCTTAATCAATACTATGGAGGTTGAGTGTGCGGAACACCTCGGGAAAAGGGTACAGGACTTGTCCTGCGGATTAATAACATTTAATAAAGTATTGTTGTATTTTGATTGGATGATTAAAGGAATAATAAAATGGGCCCGGTTTTATTTCGGCTTTAGCAAGACTGAAGCAAATGGCTTTATTATTCTGTCAATTATTTTGATCGCGGTCACTTTTTTGCCCTGGATTGTAAAAAATTCGATTTACAGGGAAAAAATGTCTGATACTCATGCACTGGATAGCCTGGTGGCCCTAATGGATGAGCGATTTCATTATGATAATAAAGAAGAGTCGAATAAACCGGTTTTTCTTCAGCTTTTTAGCTTTGATCCGAACACGGCTACCCTGGCTGATTTTAAAAAACTTGGACTCAGAGATGAAATCAGCAACCGGATTATTAAATATAGGGATAAGGGCGGTATATTCCATGAGGTGAATGATATGAAAAAAATTTATGGACTCAGTAATGAGAAATTCGAGAATATCAAACCGTTCATAAACTTGCCCGGTAAGGCAAGAAGTATTGAAACAAATCACGTCGAAGTAGTTGTAACTTCTGAAAAATCTGTAAGAATCCCTGCTGAGATTAATGTTGTACTTCATTTTGATATTAACAAAACTGATTCTCTGACTCTTTTACAGGTACAGGGCATCGGCACCGTGCTTTCGAGCAGGATTGTAAGGTTCAGGAATAACTTAGGCGGATTTGTACATATGGAACAGTTGAACGAGGTGTACGGTATTGAAGATTATGCGATTGCAAATTTGAGAAATGCGGCCTTCATCAGCGATGATTTTAAACCTGTATTGATAAATATTAACCAAGCACCTTTTGAAGAGCTCGCCGGACATCCGTACGTAAGTTTTAATCTTGCAAGCGTGATAGTTGCCTACCGCGAGCAACATGGTCTTTTTAAAAATATCCGTGACTTGTTACAAATTCAGATTGTGGAAAAACAATGGCTCAACCGGATGGAACCATATCTTGAAATTTAATTATAGTTTAAAAGCCAATGCTAAAGCAGCCTTCAATTTGGAAATATTTTACAGCTAATATACATGGATGTTCAAAAATCGAATCTACCATGAACATTCCTTGTATCAGTTTTCTTAAATTTTGATTTATTTGCAGGTGCAACATGCAGAAAATTCTTAAATCCTATTTACGACGACTCACGAACTTAACTGCAACCAACCGTTCTTTAGTGTTACTTAGATTGGTTTCAGAGCAGTTTATAGATTTGCACGAACTCAATTTTGCGGAGAACAAACCTTCATTTGAGATCATCGAAGAACTGATTGGAAGGAAGCAGGTGATATCGCTTTGTCCATTGCTAGATGCAAGAGATGAAATAACGAATGCAATGAGCCGGAAACTTAAAAGGCTGAACCGGGTTGAAAAATTCATTTTTGAAGAGAGAGGATCAAAAGACCTGTATGTAGGCTGGCCTTTTTTAAGAGGAAAATTTGAAGATAGTACTCTTATAAGATGTCCGCTAATGTTTTTTCCTGTAGAACTGGAATCAAGAAATAACAAGTGGATGCTGAAACAGCGGGAAGAAGTCAATATTACATTAAACAAAACCTTCCTTCTGGCCTATGGATATTTCAATAAAGTGAAGATCGGTGATGATCTTCTGGAACGAGTATTTGATGATTTTGATACGGACAGTACGGTATTTCGGACGGCCCTGTACCAGCTTTTCAAGGAAAGTCCGGTTGAGATCAATTTTAATCCCGACAATTTTACAAACAAGCTGGAATCGTTTGAAAGTTTTACAAAGAAGGATTTTGAAGCAGCTACCCAAAACGGAGTGATCAAACTTATGCCTGAAGCTGTGTTGGGTATGTTTCCTCAGGCAGGTTCGCATCTTGTACCTGACTATCTGGATATGATCGATAATAATAAGGTAGCGGATATCGAAGAATTTTTTACCTCGCGGGTTATGCTGGAAGAAGATCTGAGCAAGACACCCATTACAAATTTTCTGGGAAAAGTGAGGGAAGAGCGAATCATCGCCCCTTACCGGCTGGACGCGTTTCAGGAGAATGCACTGAAAGCAGTTAAAAAAGGTAATTCCATTGTCGTTCAGGGGCCTCCTGGAACTGGCAAGTCACAGTTAATTTGCAACCTGATTGCTGATGGCATTGCTTCTGGCAAAAAAGTCCTGGTGGTTTCGCAAAAGCGGGCTGCGCTGGATGTGGTGTATAGCAGACTTAAAGAAAAGAGCATTGCTGAGTTTACTGGACTGGTGCACGATTTTAAAAACGACCGAAAAGAAATATACGCGAAGCTCGCAAATCAGATTTCCAGAATTACTGAATATCAATCACGTAATAACAGTCTTGATGTAATACAAATTGAGCGGAAGTTTCAAACTTCGAGCCGAACCATCGATAGACTTACTGAAGAACTTGAAGAATATAAAGAGGCACTTTTCACTGAAAGTGAATGTGGATTGTCCATAAAAGAACTCTACCTCACATCCGACAGATCTGCCAGGATCATAAATCTGAGACAGGTATATAAAAACTTTAATTTCAATGACGTTGATGTGTTCATGGATAAACTTCGGGAATATATTTCTTATTCGAAGATATTTTCGAAAAAGTCATATTTACTATTTGACCGGAAATCCTTTCACACACTCGGGTTACAGGACCTGAAATCTATGCAGGAAATACTTGAAGAGATTCCATCACTGGAATACGAAACAGGTAAGCAGATGGAGAAAATTATTGGAGAAAAATTGGGTATAGAGGAGTCCATGAAGTTACACGAAAAAAAAGAGATGCTCCACACATTTTTCGGGATACTCAAAGAAGACAGGGTGTACGCGTATTTTCGCCGGATTATCAAGTTTTCCGAAAAAGACACTAATCTTTTGTCACTTTCGAATACTGAACGTGTATTGCTGGAATGTTTCCGGGGACCGGGAATTGAATTAAGCCTGCATGCATCGGAATTGGGTAAGTTTCAGGAGACTCTGGAGCATGCTATAGAAGCAAAAAAACATCTGATCCCTTTCATAAAATGGAAGTTGTTCGGAAAAGATACATATTTCATAAAGCGAGTATTGGTTGCCAACCGGTTGAGTAATGATAAACGAGGATTCAAGACATTGATTGAGAAAATGGATAACCGGCTGAATCTTGAACATAACCTTACCAAATTACGTGAAAAGAAATGGGTGACAGACCTTCCTGAAGATTACAATAAAATGAATTTTCAGACTTGGTTTCATTACCAGAAACAGGCATTGAAAGCAAAAGAGATTTTTTATTCTATCCGCAACTTCAAGAATTATTTCAGTATAAATAGCTTGTTGTATGATGAATTTCTGGAAAAAACAGAACAGATGTTAGAGGTAACTGACAACATTTTTGAACACCGAAATAAGTGGCTTCAGTATTTTACCGCTGCCCAAATTTCAAGATTGATAACCGATGAATCATTATCCTACCGGATTTCGGAAGTGCTGAACAGGGATTTCGATGCGTTGTGTGAATATGATAAAATTGTTGCCGGGCTTAAATCCTATGAACAGGAGGTACTCGAAAAACTTTATGACATGCAAAAGGAACTTGAAACGGATGCAGAAATTTTGTTTCAGAACAGCCTCAGGCTGGCATGGATTGACCATATCGAAGCGAAATATCCCATCCTTCGATCCACCGCCTCGGGCAAGTTTCTCCGTATGGTACGCGATCTTCAGCAGGCAGTCGAAAAAAAGCATGAAGTAAGCGAAGACATACTTTTGATAAAAGCCCGGGAGAGATCGTACTATGAAGTGGAATATAACCGACTCAACAATATGGTTACCTATCGCGACCTCCTTCATCAGGTTACTAAAAAGCGAAGAGTATGGCCGGTACGCAAGCTTATTGCCGCCTTTCATAACGAGTTGTTTGATTTATTACCCTGCTGGATGGCCTCTCCTGAGTCTGTCTCGGCTATTTTTCCTATGCAGCAACTATTCGATATCGTAATATTTGATGAGGCATCTCAATGTTTCGCTGAAAAAGGAATACCCGCAATGTACCGAGGAAAGCAGATTGTGATTGCAGGTGATTCCAAACAGTTGCGGCCCAATGACCTTTACCAGATCAGGTGGGAGGAAGAAGAAACGGACGACCCTGTTCTGGAAATTGATTCGTTGCTTGAGCTGGCGACACCATATCTGATGAATGTACAACTTAAAGGACATTACCGAAGCAGGTCTTTGGATCTTATTGATTTCAGCAATTTCCATTTTTATGAAGGCAACCTCAGTATGCTTCCTGACAAAAATATAGCCAATATGCACAAGCCCGGAATAGAATATTTGAAGGTAAATGGGATCTGGGAGAATAACACAAACATGGAGGAGGCTTTAAAAGTAGCTGATATTGTTTTCGATATTCAATCAGAGTCACCTGATAAATCGGTAGGGGTGGTCACATTTAATGCACGGCAGCAAAATCTCATTATGGATATTCTTGAAGAGAGAATGACGGAAAGCGGTGTGATGCTTTCGGAATCCGTATTTGTAAAGAATATTGAGAATGTTCAGGGCGATGAACGTGATATCATCATTTTTTCAACTGCCTACGCCGAAGACCAAAGTGGCCGCCTGATCATGCAATTCGGGAGTTTAAATGCTGTGGGTGGTGAAAACCGTTTGAATGTGGCTATTACCAGAGCACGCGAGAAAATATATATTGTCAGCAGCATTTATCCGAATCAGCTAAAAGTAGAGGATGCAAAAAATGAGGGGCCAAAACTTCTTAAGGCCTATTTAAGCTACGCCCTTGATGTTTCGAACGGCAATTACAAAGCTTTTCAAACTAAGGCACCACGTCACAGTCCCGGGTGGTACCTCAAATCAAAGATTTCGAAACCAGCGATCGATAAAATCCAAGATCTTAAAATTCTGGATGAGATGCCTTTTGCGGACCTCACCATAAGAAAAGGCCAGGATTATATCGGGTTGATTTTAACGGACGATGACCTGTACTATCAGTCCATTTCGGTAAAAGAGACCTACGTTTATACTCCATTTACACTTTCAGAAAAAAACTGGAATTTCTTAGAGGTTCACAGCCGGATGTTCTGGCTGGATGAAAAAAAGGTAAATGAAAATTTATTGTGGTTTATTAACAGCCATGCAACCGCAACCTGATCCAAACTGTGAAATAAGGAACGTAAAAAATCAGGAATACCTGATTCCCGAGAGGCTCCAGTATCATAGCGCCTCTACTGTTCCTTCATATAGCTACGGCGAAGCGAGTTGCTGACCACATTCTCTAAAACCCAATAGTTATTGCGTATGGCGTCAGCTCCTGTTTTCTGCACAATTTTAAAAAGTATCCAATAAGCTAAAGTTTGGGTGATATTTTTTTATAGAATTAACCATCTAAGTTTTATTGAACAATTAAGTTATCGAGTTAAAATTTTCTATTCATTTGTAATAATTCACTTTATGTATCTTAGTAGTACAGTGACCCTGATTTTTCCTCCCCCTACGCCCCCTCGAAGAGGGGGACATAGGTGCTGAAATTTGTCAGGGTGGTCCTTTCAATATCCAATAATTAAATTTTGCATTTTTCCATGATACTTTACCAATCTCAATTATCGGTAGAACTGAATTATTGATTAAGTTATTCAAATCATCTTTTTAAAGGGCAATTTCAAATGCTATACTCGTTTTATTATTAATATCTAAATGGTTACTTCTATATATTTAATTTCCACTTGAACCGGGATATCCTTCCGAATCGGTTTTATCGTTCACCTTGTAGCCGGTTTCATTGATCGCAGAGACAATGGCATCACGTGATATTATTGTTTCATCAAAGTCAACGGTTGCTTTACCTTCTTTATATGAAGCTGAGATGCCCGTCACACCGTCGAGTTGGCTTACGACATGTTTCACATGGTCTTCACAACCCGTACAGGTCATTCCTTTTACAGCAAGCTCTATTCTGATTATTTTCTGACCGGGAGAGGTAATGATACTGGCAAAACTTGCTTCCTCTATCTCCCGGACATAAGAACCCACCACTTTATATCCGGTTTCATTAATTGCCGAGATGATTTCATCTGCAGATGAAACCGATGCATCAAATTTAACCAGGGCAGTTCCCGTCTTATACGAGGCCTGTGCATGAAATACACCCGGCACTTCATTGGCAGCATGTTCCACATGCTCGTTGCAGCCGGTACAAGTCATCCCTTCAATGTCGAGTTTGATTTGTTTAATGGATGATGCTTCCGTCACGACTAGTTCTTTACTGTTGTCGCCATAAAAAATATAGGAATAGCCTGGAAATGTCAACATGATGGCTGAAAATGCGGTGACAATCCCGAGAAATATTTTGGATTGGAGAAATGGTTTTTTTCCGACTTTCTCGCAGTCACATTCAATTTCTTCCTGGGACCGAGGTTTCAGTTTCCTGTACCAGGCAAATCCCAATACGGCCACAGTAAGTCCAATCAGGTAGGGCCGGAAGGGCTCCATCCATGAAAATGTAGCTGCAATCCCACTTACACCTGAGAACAGCGCGAGAACAGGCGTGATACAGCATAACGAGGCGGTCATGGCAACTAACATGCTGGCCCCTGCTGATTTTAGTGTTACTTTGTCACTCATTTTACTAAAATCATTTCGTTTACTTTCATTAATTTTTTGATAATCGGAATTAACAATTCTGAATTTGCTTCAACTAACGAATAGAATATAGTCTGGCCAACCTTTTTAACCTGCAGGATGCCACCGTCTTTTAACTTTCGCAGATGCTGGGATATGGCAGGCACTTTCATGCTCAATACATCGCTCAAGTCACAGGGGCACATTTCACCTTCCTTATAAATCAGAAAAAGGATTTTAAGCCGCACCTCATTTCCTGCCAGATCCAGTACACGGGAAAAAGACACAATTTCATTTCCCACACGCTGAAGATCTCCCCTGCATTCGTTTATTTGATTAATGTCAGCAAGCACCCGTATGCATGTTTGGTCATCCATCCTTCAATATTTAGCAAATTATTATTTAAGCAAAGTCTTAAATACAAACGCAAATGTATAGAAAAAGTTCAGGTGATTTAAAAAATATTTAAGCAAATGCTTAAATAATCCATACGCTGTTATTTCTTAATAACCACGAGTTGCCAAGGTAAAAGCGAAAAGCCTGTTTTGAAGGCGCAGAGTAGGCTAATCCGTCATAGTGACTTTACCCTGGAGGACTTTGTGGAGGTTACAAATTTACTTTCTCATATTTGTGCAGGTCCCTTACGTCCAGAATAATTTCGCCGGATTCTTCAGTACGATACGACTTCAGAAATTTTGCTCCGTATTCTATATCTTCTGAAAGATACGAATAACGAGAATGCACAATCTGACCAAACGTTTCATCAAAAACCTGGATCTGAATCATGATTTCAAGGTCAGATCCTGAGATGTTTACCATCTCAATATCATTAAAAGGGCTATCTTTATCAATGGGATGGACGATTGTCCAGCTAATCGGAAACACCTGGATACCATCACGTTCAAGTTTTAACTGGTAATATTTTCGTACGGTTGTATTATCTTCTTCCAGTGTCAAAGTGAGTGTTACATTTGCTTTTACGTTCACAAGCACGCTGTGACGTTTATTTGCAATCCGGAACATGAGTCCTTTTCCTCCCCGATAGGGAGCTATAAGCATCTTACTGCTGTATTCCAGACTGATGTTGGGTTTCGAAAAACGACCGTATAACAGGCCGGTAATTAGCGCAAAGGACATAAACCCTATCATGGCTTCGATGGCTGAAACCAGGTTAGCCAGATCGCCTGTAGGTGAAATGCGGCCATAGCCAAGTGTGGTGAAGGTCTGGAATGAAAAGAAAAAAGCCTGTGTGAAATCATGATAAAAACCAGTGCCAACTGCTACCCCCTCAATTTGATCCAGGCCGATCCAAATATAAAGCAATGCAAACAGGGCGTTCAGCGTAAAAATAATAAGGATATTAATTGTGAGGAATTTAACCCACGACATCTTGATGAGGTCCTGGTAGATATTACGGCTTGAAAAACCGACACCTTTTCGGATCACATTAAAAGTTCCGTCTGTATTGATGATCCTTTTCGTGTGTCTCTCGTAGCGGACTCCATATCCCGGATCGAGGATCTCATTTACTTTAGATGTAAAAATCATGGATTTAATACCTGTTAGTTAGTTAATACCTGTTTTATAATAAGTTAGAGCAATTTGAAAAAAATAGAACAAAAAAGAAAGGAATGGCTTTTTATTGAATTTTTCTCTTTCTGATCGAAGGATCGCCCTACGACCAATCTGCTGGTCACAATTTCCATAAATTATCTCAAAAACGGAATTGTTGGTAAATGTGGAGGTTACATACATTTAAAGGAAAGCCCTACATTCAATTACATTGCTTACATGGTTTTTCACAAATATTGAAATTACAATTTATGACTAAAATCACCTGTTGAACTGATATTGATCATTGATGGGAATGTGTATTACAAGATATTTTTACATACATGTATAAACAATCCAATAAGTGCTTTAACAACAATTAATATGTATAAACAATCAATTATATTAATAAGAATACTGCTACTATTTGTCGTTGCGATACTGGGTAGTGTTTCATTTGTAAATGCACAAAATGAAGATTGGTCAGCTCCATCTGCCGCTGATAAAATCGTTAATCCACTCAAAGGAAATTCTGACGCCACTAAAAAAGGTAAAAAACTTTATAAGCAGATGTGCGCCATTTGCCACGGTGACCAGGGTAAGGGAGATGGAATAGCAGGTGCAGCCCTTGATCCTCCCCCAGGCAACTTTATTACTAAGAAAGTGCAAGCGCAAACGGATGGAGCCATATTCTGGAAAATGACAACCGGCAGGCCCCCGATGATAGCTTATGCAGAATTTCTGAAAGAAGAGCAGCGGTGGCAATTGGTTAATTATATAAGGGAACTTGGGAAATATAAATAACTATACTATGAAACATAAATATACTTTCATAATTGCCTTGCTTGCAGTTGCTGGTTTTGTCCCTCTGGAAGTTCATGCTCAGGATCAGTCAGAGGTGAATGAAGAAATAGAAAAACTGAAGGAAGAAATCAAGGAGCAAAACAAAAAGATCAATGCAAATAAACCCGGAAAATCAACATTTTTACTTACTGGATTTTCAAATCTCACTTACCACCAGAATCTTGAGGATACGGATGACTCCAAATTTGCTCATGCCGGATTTTCTCCTATAACCATCTGGCGTCCATCCGAGCGTTTAATGCTTGAAACTGAACTTCACATTGAGATGGAAGGTGGAGTCCATGGCGGTGAAACAGGTGATGGTCACGATGGTCATGGTGGCCATGGATCGGAAAATGAAGGCGGTCATGAAGGATCAACTTTTATTGATCTTGGATATGCAAATATGGTGTACTTTTTAAATGATTACATGACAATCACAGCGGGAAAGTTTTTAACACCCATTGGTAACTTTAATGAAAGATTTCATCCATCCTGGATCAATCCATTACCTACGAGTCCTTTGGGAATGGGGCATGGAAGTCCATTACCTGCTGCGGAGTTGGGGATACAAATAAGAGGTGGCCTTCAGACAGGTATTTCCAAATTAAATTATGCTTTGTATGTATCAAATGGACCGGTGCTGGAAGACGGACGAGGAGATCCTGAAAGAGCGGGTAGCGTTGTTTACTCAAATTTCAGTGATAATAACAAAAATAAAGCCCTGGGGGGAAGACTCGGCTGGCTTCCGATCCATAATTCAGCTTTGGAAATTGCCATATCAGGTCAATGGGCAAAAAATGTAGGAGATGAGGGGTCTGCATACGAAAAAGTAGGAAGCCAATTGGTAGCGGGTGATATATCATACATGATAAATTCCACTGCCTTAAAAGGGGTGATAAGAATTGTCGGCCAATACTCAAAATTGATGGTAGATGATGCCCAATATAAGAATGATTCGACAGATATTGCAAATGGGGATTCTGAGTTTTACACATTTGATAATACCAGCACATTCTACTATGGCCTGATTTCCTACCGTCCTTCCAAATCCGGCAAGAAGTTTATCAAAAACCTAGAGCTGGCATATAGGTATGATTTTGGACAAACCCCATCGGATTCCAAGTGGGAATTTGCGGACGCCAGATCAACATTCGGATTAAATTATTGGTTACAGGCAAGATCCGTAATAAAACTGGCTGTTTCAATCGGTGAATTAAGTAATATCATGTACCTGCAATGGGCACTTGGATTTTAGATATTTAAATAATAAAATTATGAAACTAAGTAGAATAATTATCGCAATAGCTTTTATTGGATACATAATATTCTCAGTTACCAGTTGTAAATCTTCCGAGTTCATTACATCAAAAAGCGGTGCTCAGCTTTGGGGGGAGAATTGTGTCAGATGCCACAACATCCCTTCGCCAAATATTTACAGCGATAAGCAATGGGAATTGGCTGTAAGCCACATGAGGTTACGTGGTAATCTTACTAAAGTGGAAACAGACAAAATCACAGAATTTTTGCAGGCAGCGAATTAAATAAATTGTTGTTAACATAAATTGAAATATAATTATGAAAAAGTTAAATTTTGTTCTTTTCCTACTTGCAGTGGTAACATTTATTGGAATCCAGGCTTGCAGTGAAGAACCTGGTATTGGGGGTAATGGCCATATACATGGAACCGTTGTGGAACATCATGAAGATGCAGGAGGAGATCATCATGAAGGTTTGGCCAATGCCACCGTGCATATCTGGTACGGAAAAGCAGATGCAACAGGTGATCCGGATGATCAAACAACCACAGATATTTCCGGAGGATTCGAATTTGAAAATTTGAATAAAGGAGATTATTTTCTCCATGCAGAGTATGAAGATGACCACGAAGGTGTTCTGGAACTTAAGGAAGGTACCGCCCGTGTGGTAATCGAAACAAAGTCGCAGGAAGTGGAAGTCGAGATCGAAGTTGAGTAATTTCTCTTAACGTAATCTTTTCATAATGAGAAACCCGGCGTGTTTTTTTTGAATTAGCCGGGTTTACTCTTTTAAAAAAATATATTGCCGACCATTTCATGGTCGCAAGTTTGCCCTACAATTCATAGAACAGGGATCAGCATTGGTCATCAAACATTCCGATCAGGTGATTTGCAATCATCTCCGCATTTTGTCCTTCGATATGGTGTCGTTCGAGGAAATGAACCAGTTCGCCATCTTTAAAAAGCGCGATTGAAGGGGAAGATGGAGGATAGGGTAGGGTATATTCTCTTGCTTTTGTAGTGGCTTCCTGGTCAACACCAGCAAATACCGTTGCCAGTTTGTCTGGTTTTTTGCTGCTGTTGGCCAAGGCCATTTTTATAGCAGGGCGCGCTGCGCCCGCCGCACAACCACATACGGAGTTTATTACCAACAGGGTTGTGCCGCTGTGGTCTTTCAGATGGTTATCTACATCTTCAGCAGTTTTTAATTCTAAAAACCCGAGATCAGTCAGGTCTGTTCGCATAGGTGCTACTAATTCTTCAGTATACATATTGGTTTTATTTTAGTTAATTAAAATTGATTAATTATTATTTTCTATTTCTATAAAAATCCTAATTCCAGCTTAGCCGCTTCCGACATCATATCGGGCGAGTATGGCGGATCAAAGGTGATTTCAACTTGCACATCATTAATGCCTTCTATTGCACGTATTTTTTGTTCGATTTCGCTAGGTATGGATTCTGCTGCCGGGCAAGCCGGAGACGTGAGCGTCATTAAAATATATACATTGTTTACAGGATATAAATTTACTTCATAAATCAACCCTAAGTCATATACATCCACTGGTATTTCCGGATCATAGACAGATTTAATGGCTTCCACTACCTGATCCTGCAATGCTGTTTCAACTTTTGCTTTCGATGAATCCTCTGTATTCATATCCTTTTTCATTTATTTATATAAACTTTGATCTCTCTCTTCAACTTTGCGTATTGAGCTTTTTATGTTTATTCAATTCCCTGTATGTCAGAGCAAATAATTTCATTTGTTTGATCATGGATGCAAATCCGTTGGATCGCTGCGAGCCGATCATTTGATGCATGCCGATCTTTTCGATGAAATACAAATCAGAATTCATGATATCATCTGCATCCTGACCGGAAAATACCCTGATAAGTAAGCTAATGAGGCCTTTAGTGATCTCCGTGTTGCTATCGGCTTGGAAAAAGACTTTATTATCTTCAATTATTGTGGAAAGCCATACCTTTGACTGACAACCTTTGATGAGGTTTAAATCGATTTTATTTTTTTCATCCATTGAAGGTAGCTTTTGGCCAAGTTCCATTATGTAAAAGATCGTACTTTCCCTGTCGTCTTGAAGTACCTCAAATTCGTTGATAATATCCTCTTGTATTTCGTTAATTGCCAATTTACTGATAATTAATTTCCTGATCCTTTATTATTCACCGTTTTGCAATTCTATTGACTGCTTTTATCAACCTGTCAACTTCTTCCAACGTGTTATAAACGGCAAAAGAAGCCCTGATCGTTCCTTCAATTCCGTATCTGGCCATCAATGGTTGTGTACAATGATGCCCTGTTCGTACTGCTATTCCTTTCGCGTCCAGCAACATGCCGGCATCAAAAGGATGCATATTCTCTATGTTGAATGAAATCACACTCACTTTATGATGGTGATCTGCATAAATTTTTATCGTATCGATTTCTTTCAATCCTTCGGTTGCCATCGCAAGCAATGTGGCTTCATGAGTCCGGATTGTTCGTTTGCCCAAGTTACTAATAAAATTCACAGCCTCATTTAGGGCCACAACATCAGCAATATTCGGCGTACCGGCTTCAAACTTATAGGGGATGTCGTTGTAAGTGGTTTTTTCAAAAGTCACCTCGCTGATCATTTCACCTCCTCCCTGGTACGGAGGCATGGCCTCCAGGTGTTTGCGCTTGCCATACAATACCCCCACTCCGGTAGGTCCATACATCTTGTGACCGGAGAAAGCAAGAAAATCACAATTCAGATCACGTACATCCACATCCAGATGTGGCACAGCCTGCGCGGCATCCAGCACCACTACTGCACCCGCATCATGTGCTATTTTGATGATCTCCTTGACAGGATTGATGGTTCCAAGCGTATTGGATGCAAATACTACTGACACTATTTTGGTATTGTTCGAGATCATTTTCTCAAACTCATCCATTTCCAGTTCGCCGGTTACTGAAACAGGGACAATTTTGAGAACAGCGCCGGTTTCTTCGCAAATCATTTGCCATGGCACGATGTTGGAATGGTGTTCCATACCGGTTATGATCACTTCATCGTGTTGCTTAAGAAATTTTCTACCGTATGTTGATGCAATCAGATTTATGCCTTCGGTAGTTCCTCGTGTAAAAATGATCTCTTCTTTTTCAGTCGCATTAATAAATTCCTGTATAGTGAGCCGGGTCAGTTCATACGCTTCAGTGGCCTTTTCGGCCAAGGCATGTATTCCACGGTGTATATTGGAATTGTATCCGGTGTAGTAATTGTGCAGCGACTCTATAACCGATACCGGTTTTTGTGTGGTCGCAGCATTATCGAAATACGTAAGCGGATATCCGTTAACCTCCTGGTCAAGCAAAGGAAACATGCTCCTTATTTCCCTGACATCAAAACGGGTGCTATATTGGATTACCGGGTCTTCCATTTTATTT
Organism: Bacteroidota bacterium; assembly: GCA_022571715.1. Taxonomy (GTDB): domain Bacteria; phylum Bacteroidota; class Bacteroidia; order Cytophagales; family Cyclobacteriaceae; genus SZUA-230. The sequence goes on from JACZXH010000021.1 coordinate 29,614, forward strand.
TTCAAATATTATTAAGTTTTTCTATGACCTTGAGATCGAGCATTGATCTTAACTCTTCGATATTGATATGGTTGAGTATGTCAAGTGCAAAGGCATGAAGCAGTATGGTTTTGGCCTGCACTTCATCCAGCCCTCTTGAACGCATATAAAAAATCTGCTCCTGATCAATCTGGCCAGTAGTACAGCCATGCGAACACTTTACATCATCAGCCCAAATTTCCAGTTGTGGTTTCGTATTGATGGTCGCATCATTCGAAAGAAGGATGTTACTGTTCTGTTGAAATGCATTGGTACGCTGCGCATCCTGTCTTACATATATCTTTCCGTTGAATACACCAGTGGACTTATTGGCCATAATTCCTTTATATAATTCATTACTTTGGGAGTCAGGATATTTATGATCAACCACTGTATGGTTATCAATGTGCATATTATCAGTAAGCAGGTAAAATCCGTACATGTGTGTTTCACATCCCCGTCCGTTTTGTATGATATTCAGGTTGTTCCGTATAAGTTTACCATCCATGTCAACATTTATGGATGTAAACGTACTACTCTCTTCCTGGTAAACTGAGATATTACTTACTCGTAATGCCTGATTATTTTCAAGGCCTGCCCGGATATACCTGACGGTCGCATTTTCGCCTACCCTGATCTCAGTAAATGCATTAGTAATAATTGTCTTATCCCCTTCGGAAAAGAAGACCTCAGCGACAGTAGCCTGGCTGTTTTTATCAAACAAGGTCAGGATTCTGGGTTGAATCACCCCGTTGTTTGATGAGCCATCGGTGATATGAATAATATAAATCGGATTTTGGATAATCTGATTGCGTGACACCTTTAAAACAATGCCATTAGTGCTGAATGCAGTGTTCAGCAATGCAAAACTGTCGGTATGTGAAACGCTTTCCTCGAGGTACTTCTCGACTTCCGGGTCACCAATTGCATCCGTAAGTTCCTCCACATGCAGCTTGTCATCAGGAATACATTTACTAAGGTGCGCATGATAAATTCCATTTACAAATACCAGTACGTTGGCTTTCATCCCCTGTGGCAAATAGGCGCTTATATCCGGCTGTTTATCGCCGGACTTTTGCAAATCGAATTCCGGAAATACCTGTAATGCCTTTTCAATACGCTGTGTAATTGGAGTGTAACGGTATTCTTCGTGCTTTCTGTCCGGAAATCCATTCTCAACAAGTCGCTGAAACGCTTTCTTCCGTAACTTATGCCAGCCTGTTTGACTTTCACCGTTAAGCGACCGTTCAAACTGACTGAAGTACACTTCGAAACTATGGAGCAAACTGTTTGTTTTTCGAATTGTTGTCATCCTTTCCCTGCAATAAGTTATATGGATATGCCTTCTACTTCTTCCCTGATCCAGTCGTAACCTTTTTCTTCCAGTTCGATCGCAAGTTCCTTGGTCCCTGATTTCACAATTTGTCCGTTAAACAAAACATGTACAAAATCAGGTACGATGTATTCTAGAAGACGCTGATAATGTGTGACGATAATAATGGCATTGTTGCTGGATTTCAGGTGATTAACTCCATTTGCAACAATTTTTAATGCGTCAATGTCCAGACCCGAATCGGTTTCGTCAAGGATTGCCAGTTTTGGGTCGAGTAGGGCCATCTGAAAAATCTCGTTTCGCTTTTTTTCACCACCTGAAAACCCTTCATTAAGCGAACGGTTCACCAGCGACTGATCTATGTCCATGAGCTTCATCTGCTCTCTCATCAATTTGAGAAAAGATACGGCATCCAGCTTTTTGAGTCCACGATGTTCCCTGACATTGTTCACTGCTGTTTTTAAAAAATTTGTGGTACTCACGCCTGGAATTTCAACCGGATACTGGAATGCAAGAAACAATCCTTTCCAGGCACGCTCTTCAGGCGACAAGTCAAACAGGTTATCGCCTAAAAATGTTATGGATCCTGAAGTAACCTTATATTCTTCTCTTCCGGCAAGTACTGAAGCCAGTGTAGATTTGCCAGAACCGTTAGGGCCCATGATGGCATGCACTTCTCCCGCATTTACTTCAAGGTTTATGCCTCTGAGAATTTCCTTATCTCCTACGGATGCTCTTAAGTTTTTTACTTTCAACATTTGCGTTTAATTCAATATTCGAAGTACAACAATTTTTAACCGATGCTTCCTTCGAGTGTAAGTGCGAGAAGCTTTTGTGCTTCCACTGCAAATTCCATCGGCAGTTGTTTCAAAACTTCTTTGGCGTACCCGTTTACAATAAGGGCTACCGCGTCTTCGGTGCTGATGCCACGCTGATTGCAATAAAACAACTGGTCTTCACCTATTTTTGATGTAGTGGCTTCATGTTCCACCTGGGCTGATTTATTATGCACCTCGATATACGGGAAGGTATGTGCCCCACATTGGTCGCCCATCAACAGTGAATCACACTGGCTGAAATTACGGGCATTTTCAGCGCGTTTATTTATTCTCACAAGTCCGCGATAGCTATTCTGGCTTTTGCCTGCCGATACCCCTTTTGATACGATCCGGCTTTTGGTATTTTTACCAATATGAATCATTTTCGTACCGGTATCTGCCTGCTGGTAATTATTAGTAACTGCCACCGAATAGAATTCGCCTATGGAATTGTCGCCTTTAAGAATGCAGCTTGGATACTTCCAGGTAATTGCTGAGCCGGTTTCAACCTGTGTCCAGGAAATTTTGGAATTATCTCCGGCGCATATGCCTCGTTTTGTCACAAAATTATAAACACCGCCTATTCCATCTTTATTACCCGGATACCAGTTCTGAACGGTAGAATATTTGCACTCGGCGTTTTTTGCAACATAAATTTCTACAACCGCCGCGTGAAGCTGGTTTTCATCACGCGCTGGCGCAGTACATCCTTCAAGGTAACTCACGTATGCCCCTTCATCAACCACAAGAAGGGTTCTTTCAAACTGGCCTGTGTTGGCGGCATTTATACGAAAGTAGGTCGAAAGCTCCATCGGGCAGTGAACGCCCTTGGGAATATATGCAAACGAACCATCACTGAAAACAGCTGAGTTTAATGTTGCAAAATAATTGTCGGTCATGGGCACAACCGAACCCAGATATTTCTTTACAAGTTCGGGGTGCTCATGAACGGCTTCACTGAAGGAGCAAAATATGATTCCAAGTTCGGCAAGCGTGTCTTTAAAAGTAGTTGCGACCGATACGCTATCTATCACAGCATCCACAGCAACACTGGTAACACCGGTAAGTCTTTTCTGTTCCTCAATATTGATTCCGAGCTTATTAAAAGTTTCGATCAGTTCCGGGTCAATCTCATCAAGGTTTTCAGGTTTTACCTTTTGTTTCGGCGCAGAATAATAAATAATGTCCTGGTAATTAATCTTTGGGTAGGTTACATTAGGCCACTTAGGTTCTTCGATTGTAAGCCAGTGACGATATGCCTTCAGCCTCCATTCCAATAACCAGTCAGGTTCATTTTTTTTAGCCGAAATAAACCGTACTATATCTTCATTAAGTCCCATTGGTGCCGAATCAGCTTCAATATCAACGCTCCAGCCATGCTCGTACTCCATGGAAGTGAATTCCTTAAGTAATTGTTCTTCTTTGCTCATTTGGTTTCCTTATTTAGAATGATTCTAAACAACACAAATATAGTGAAAAGGAATGTATTTGAATGAAGTTTTATGATGAAGTTAAGAATAATTCTTACTTAGCCTGTTTTTTTTTCTATCTCAGCCTCTTTGGTTACGTTGGAGTAGTGAAATGGTTTCACAAGATTATTAAATTTTCCATTTCTAATACACAATAGAATATTTTTATTTTTCCTTATTTTAATCAATCTTTATCATTTGTCTTTATCATTTGTCTGACAGGATGCAGTATTATGAATCAAATAATTAAAAATCTATCTGTGGTGTGCATGTGGGTCATTATAGCTTCCTGTATGCGACAGGAAAAAGTGACGGTTCTATCTGCGCCTGCTGGAAATCATTATACGTATATTGACCGGGATGGTGAAACCGTGATTCCTAATGGTAGAATTATTACCCCTGCGGGAAGAAGTATTGAAGTGGCGCCCCATCCGTTTGGGCTGGTGTTGAGTGTTGACGGAACCATAGCTGCTACAGTCAATTCAGGCATAAGCCCGCTTTCTGTTTCGGTCATTACGCACTTACTGTCCGAAAACCCACATGTTATGCAAATTCCGCCGGGTACTGCCACTGACAAGGGGGTGCTCGAATCAGTATTCATGGGTATCGCTATTTCGCCTGATAACCGGATATTGTATGTTTCGGGAGGTCAGGCTAATAAGATTTTTATTTTTAATGTGAATACAGGTGCAGGTTCCGGGTTTATTGATTGTGCGGTTTCAGATGATGGCTTTTATGCTTCGGATGGATACATCGGTGATATGGTACTGTCAGATGACGGGAATTGGTTATATGCGGTAGATCAGACAAATTTCCGGATGATGGTTATCGATACACGTAAAAAGTTAGTTGTACACAATGTTTCAACCGGAAGGTATCCGTTTGGGATTGCGCTTTCGCCAGATGAAACCAGGGTATATGTAGCTAATGTGGGCATGTTTGAGTACAATAAAATACCCGGAATGGATGAGGAAAACATGAAGGATACAGGCTTAACGTTTCCGGCATTTGCATTCGGTTCTGAAGATGCACGGGAAGGTGTGGAGGTAGATTCGTTTTATGTTCCCGGTTTAGGTGATCCGAATGTACCGGAATCATTTTCAGTCTGGACCATTGATCTGACCCTCGAGGTTCCAAAAACGGTGGCAAAAATTAAAACCGGCTACCTGGTCGGTGAATTGATCGAAGGTATTCCTGCGGTAGGAGGAGCAAGTCCCAATTCAATTGCGGTCACTAACGACTATGTTTTTGTAACCAATGGAAACAACGACAATATTTCGGTAATTGATATCAAAAGCGATACGATTATCACCCATATATTCCTCAAACTCCATACTGCTGTCAGGCAATTCCGTGGGGTGATCCCTTTTGGTGTTGCCGTATCACCTGATGAAAAAAGATTGTATGTCGCAGAATCGGGCATCAATGCCATTGGAGTTATTGATATACCCACACTTACGGTGATTGGTCACATCCCCACCGGTTGGTTTCCTTCCAAAGTATCCGTAACGCCGGATGGAAAATATCTGATCGTAGCCAATGCAAAGGGGTATGGCAGTGGCCCGAATGGCGGCAGTGATTATAGCCCCGGACCAGAAGGTACCTATATTGGAAGCCTTATGAAAGGAACCGTAACGGTATTGGAAATACCGGATCCTGATAAATTGAAGGAACTGACCAAACAAGTGATAGATAATAATTTCCGGATTCGCTATTCGGATGATGATTCGTTTAACTGGCGAAAAAACAATCCTGTTCCACTTTATGGCGGATTCAGTGATTCACCGATCAGGCATATTATATTTATTTCAAAAGAGAACCGGACATTTGACGAGGTATTAGGACAGGTAGAAGGCGTAGCAGGAGATTCATCTTTAGCACGTTATGGCCGGAATGTAAATTTTACCAATAAAGACGGCACACAACAGGTCTTACAAGCCACCGTTATGCCTAACCACCTCAAACTTGCTGAGGAATTTGCAATTTCAGATAATTTTTACGTTGATGCTGACGTTTCCGCTGACGGCCATCGCTGGCTGGTAAATACCTATCCGAACGAATGGGTTGAAACCACCACGGCTGCCAGCTATGGTGGAAACAGGAACTATAGCTCTGCTCTAAAAGCCCCGGGCAGCCTGGCAATGAATGGCGCTGCAGGCGCCATTTATCCGGAGGACTATAACGAAGCCGGCTCGATGTGGGAACACATGGAAAGAAACGGCGTAGATTTTTTTAATTTTGGTTTCGGGATCATGTTTGAGCCAGGCAGCTATCATCCATCATTTAAATATACCGGTATCCGCCATTTTGTTAACTACCCGGTACCTGCGCCAATTTTCGATAAGACCTCAAAAACTTTTCCGACATACAATATGGCCATCCCCGATCAATTCAGGATCGATATGTTCGAGAAGGAATTTAAGGAGAAGTGGCTGGCTGAGGATAGCACATTGCCACAGGTGCTCACCGTTATTCTGCCCAATGACCACGGAGCCGGGGAGCGCCCTGAAGCCGGTTATCCGTTTCGCGAAAGCTATATGGCTGACAATGATCTGGCAGTTGGAAGAATTGTCGAATTTCTTTCACATACTCCATATTGGGAAAAAATGCTGATTGTGATAACCGAAGACGATGCCCAGAACGGTGTGGATCATATTGACGCTCATCGTTCCATATTGATGGTGATCTCACCTTTTATAAAAAGAGGCTATATCAGCAAGGTACATTATAGTTTTGGAAGCATTTTTAAAACGTTCTGGAATATCCTGGGGCTGCCCTATCTGAATCAGTATGATGCAGGAGCAACCGATTTGGCCGACTTTTTTACCGAAACACCGGATTTCACTCCCTATAATGCGGTTTCTGTTGATTCACGGATATTCGATGCCCAAATGGCGCTCGATCCGTTTGATGAGAAATTTGACTGGTCGGCACTGGGCGAATCTCCGGTGATCGATGATCCGGAAGATATGAAGAAAGCCGCAAAAGAGCAGGAGGAATTCAGGTTGAAAGATCAGGAAAAAAACTGACATGAATTCCAAAACATAGTTTCTTTAAATGAGTAAACGGCCCAGATAATTCTGGGTTGAATATCCGGTTATTGTGCGCCAAAACAGGACTGGTCATGGCGGATTGGCATTGTATTAATATTGATATCCGTAATTGGCTATTTGTATTAATTTGAATATATTGGAAATACGAATTATTCCACTCAGTATTTTTAAATGCACATAAATATTCGGATAGTGCATGGGACTGAGGGGGCGAAGCTTTGCTGGAATTGCGCGGCATTAAAAATTGTGGACATTGATTCTATCAACCACAGAGTATGGGTTCGTGATGGCAAAGGAAGAAAGGACAGGATAACCTTATTGCCAGAGAGCTTACTCGTTCAGCTTCGCAATTATTACAAGGTATACAAGCCTGACACATGGTTGTTTGAAAGCCCGAATGGTCAGCCATATAGCGTATCAAGTATCCGCAAGGTATTTAATAGAGCGAAACGTGCTGCAAAAATCCTTAAGCCAGCTACTGTTCATACGCTCAGACATAGCTTCGCTACACATTTACTGGAAAACGGTACGAATTTGAGATACATTCAACAGTTATTGGGGCACGCAAGCAGTAGAACGACCGAAATATACACCCATGTTTGTGAAACTGATCTGACAAATATTGTAAGCCCGTTAGATTCTATAGCCAACGGGGTATATTTGAAAGGTAAATAACCGGCACAAAGTGAGTATACTCTGTTGTTGTGTGCCATTTGAATGAAAAGACCAATAGTCATAAAAATACTAAGCGTACTGATTAACATACTGACATGTTTAATCGGTGCAGTTATAGCCTTGTACTTTCAGGACTGGTTTGGAAGTGGTGACACCTATTCGCTATTGTTCTGGACAATTCCTCTCGCAACTGGACTTGCGGTTAGTGGACAGACAATCCTGACCCTTTTTAGGACACAGAATCGACTATTTCGACTTTTGCTAACAATACTGACTGCTGGCCTTATATCCTTTGGATTTGTTTATTTGGTTTACATTTTCCTTGGACCATGGATAAATGCCTTCAGTATACCCATTTTCTATCTTTGGATTGCTGGCTCATTTGGACAACTTTTGTTTCTTGACTGGCTTCTGCCACAAACAACCGATAGGCTCAAACCGACCAAGGCTATTCTTGGAATTGCAGCGTTTCCATTGACAGTGGTCGTGACCATTATTGGCATTTATGCAATATCCTTTGCAGATTCCTACTTGACAAGACCGGAATCAGAGACTTTTTTAATTCCAGCTGACTTTGAAGGAAAAATCAGAATAATTTACGGAGAGGAATGTGGTATCAACCCACCTAATGAGAACAGTAGACGAGTATTAAAAATCCCAGATAATGGTTTGTTAATTATTCAGCCTGAATTTGAAGCTGGCATAATTGACCATGAGTATTACTTCGTTGACAATAAGGGAAACAGAGAAAAGGTAAATCCTTTCTACGAAATCAAAGACAAATCAAAAGGTGTCAGGCTAGGAGGCTCAGGGAGCATTGGAGGAGCAATGCCAGATGGAAGCAGTTCGAGCGAATCTCCATTAGCGATTCACTTTACAGACCTCTATATTTACGATGACAATTCAAAAGAATTGTCAGACAGAGAATATACTTTGCGAGAGAGACGAATTGACTCGTTGACAACAGCTTTGGTAAACGGATGCAGAGAATCAAAAATATAAACGACACACAACAAGGGCTATAGCGCATTAAAACACGCCATAGCCAAGTCGTTAACGCCAATAATTGAGAACAGTAGATTTAAATATATTTCAGAAAAAGTTATTTGAACGACATACTCGAGAATTAGAGTTATTCTTAATTGAATTCAGAAGTTCAAACGACTTATTCCCTTGCGAAATAGTTGTATTTGGTTCTTCTGTGAGGAATGAAATTAAAATCTTTAGTGACATAGACTTAGCAATTATATCTGACCACTTTTTGGACATACCATGGGTTGATCGAATTAACTATTTAAAAACAGAATTGACAAAAAAATCCAGGGTAATAAGTGTAATTGGTATAACCAAAAAGGAATTCAAAGATAATCGTTATCCAACAATTATTAGAGTCGTTAGAGAAATGGGTATAGTACTTAATATTGAAATTACATGAGCGATTTACATACTTTGAATAGTAGGAAAATATTGATTCCAAAATTAGATATAATTTTAAATTTTGATACAATTGAACTTCCTGATAAAGGAATGTTTAAAAGAGCAAAAGGGAAGTCAATTTATCAACAACTTGAAACTGATTGTATTAATGTTGTTGGAGCTACTGTTAACACGATTTTCACTTTTGAAAAATGGTTGAATATGACCAAAATAATTAATTCGATCTTTCAAAATAAAAATTTTAACGAAGAAATAGTGTCTGTCTATGGAGGGAAATCAGAAGAATTGAAAGATAAATTCGAAGTATGGATTAATGATACCAAGGCTTATTTAAATGACAACATAACAAAAATCACTTCTGACTCAATCTTTATGAAAGTGATTATGAGAAGCATTATTCTTAACCCATTTGCAAAATTACAAGATACTTCAATTCGGTTTTTAGATTATATTGGAGAGCCATCAGTGCTGCAATCTATTTATTGGGAATTAAAAGAGGAGGGATTTACAGAGCTAGAAATTGTAAATTGGAATGTATTGACCAAAAGCATAAACAATTCAATTATTCCTACAAGTAAGGCAGTTTATGAGGATATTTTAAGCTATCAAATTCCATTTGCAGGATCAGATTATTTAAAGTTTATATCAATTGAAAATTTTGAAAAAGCCTGTCGTGGGGCAGCACTTGTCATGCTTACAGCTTCAGCTTATGGTGCCCGTGATGCAATGGGTGATCCTGAAAAAATATTGACTTTGGCCCTTTATCTTTCTGAAGGTGCTTTTGGCGCCCTCGTTTTTATTAGCATAGGTTCTTTGGCAAAAAATATTGAAAGTTATTTGGGTAAAAAAGGTAATCGAGAAATAGTAAAAAAAGTCGTTAACAAAAAATAAACGCCATTAAAACGGGCGTTTATTCAAGCGTTAGCCACCATAAAAAAGACGGACATGATAAAATTAGCAGTTACCATTTTAACCATACTATCCTTGATGATTACTGCCAATGGACAAACATTCATAGACCAAATAAGAGTTGGTCAAAAAATGCCTAAAAAAATCAACATAGGAGGATATACCGAAAATAAGTCGGAAGACTGCTCTTGTCGAATTTTTTCAATTAATTATAATGTACAATCTTGGGAAACGGGAGGTGGTGGAGCCGACTTGGAGAAGTATTTGGAATTCACTACAACGAAAATGACACAGTTGTGGGTGTCATAAAAATAATAATGAGGATGAGTAATGAAGATGCTCAAAAAGTTTACAATAGCAGACTAAGTGAGTATATGAGAAATCAATCGTACTTCAAAAATCGAGAATTAATAGCAGTAAGAGATAGCAAGAATGGAGTTGTTGATGGAATTTACTATTTCACTTATAGCTATGAAAATGGTAAAAAATACAGAACAACTGGAATTGTAGAGAGAACAATTATTGAGGAGACATATGCTCCAAACTCAAGTTATAAACCCCGACTTATCAATTAATGCCTACCGCTAAAAATTTAGTACAAGAAACAGAGAAATTTTTCAATCACTATTGGAATATATCCAAGGAAGAACCTCCATTTTGGTCTGAACGTTGGGATTTTAATAGTTCAATCCCGAACAATGAAAAAAGGGGGTGCTATGCCCTATTTAACGGTCAAGAACTCATATATATTGGTGTCGGAATTGGTAAAAGTTTCGGTAAATATCTCGGAAGTGGTCTTGGCGATAGACTGAAACGATACTGGAAAGTAAATAAGGATCAGAACTCAGACGTAAAGTACATGCCAACAGATGATTGGCTGGAACTAACAAGCCTAATGACAATTGGATTTGAAGAAAAGGATTATCCACTGGCAGCAGCGTTGGAAATATATTTGATAAACAAACTGAACCCTTTGCGAAATTCGAAACATAAATAATGCAATAACAGGTGGCTAACATTAGATAAAAAAACATAGGGTTTTTCTGCAATCCGAAAGTTCATCGGATTCTGGAAAGTCCGCCAAGTATAATTTATATTTAGAAATCGGTCTTGGCTCATAGGTCAAGGAAAGCAAGGTGTCTTTAACTTTGTAAACTAGGTGCCTTAACGAACATTTTGCAAATTTGTTCAGAACATTTAAAACGGTGGACTTGCAAGAAGAAGAATAAAAGGTTGACCATTTACTACTTTGTTGACACTGACGAAATTATCGAAAGAAAAATATTTTGTTTTTTGCCCTCGCTCTTTAATATAATATAGCTTTCCTGCTTGCAACACATTTCAATTTTTCGCTCAATGCCATCCCGCAATACTATAAAAATTGAAAAGAGTTGCAATTTCCCAACGCTAAAAGAAAAGATAAAGTAAATGATACTACTCTGATTATTATTCAGGCAGAAAACGAACAAATAGTTTAAAAGAATATTACTTTTGCATCCGTGAAATTTTTATCATTCATATTCTCAATATACGTTTTTTCACTGGTCACTGCACCCGTCTTGGGAACCTTTGATTTACTCCCTGAATCAATGTGCTGTCAGGACTTTTGCACAAGCGAAAACGAACAACATAATGACCAGAGCAATAACAGCTGTACCGAAATATGCAACCCATTTCTTTCCTGCACCTGCTGTTTTGGATTCAATTCTCCTCTCCTTATTAATCCACTAAAACCTTTTTCTCCATTCACGGAAGAAAACAGCAAGTATCAACAATTCGTTTCTATTCAATACATTCACACCACCTGGCACCCTCCAAAAGCATAACCTTTCCATTTCCAAGAGTATTACTGCTCAATTTCATTTTTATTAACGCTAAAATCTTAAACAATGAAAAGGTTATTATTCATTGTGTGCCTTTTTGCATTTACAAATGCATATACCCAAAATACATTTCAGGCAGTCATTAAAGACGCTCATACCAAAGAACCCTTAATCGGTGCCACAGCCGTATTAGAAGGCACATCAACCGGAGCAAGCGCCGACCTTAATGGCCTGGTAACAATCAGCAACATTCCAAACGGTAAACAGATTATCGTTTTTTCCTTTGTCGGTTACGAAACCCACAAAGACACTTTTGAATTTCCCTTATCCTCTAACCAACAGGTTATTATCTTTTTGGAAGGTGGGGAAGAAATGGAAGAAGTGATTATCACTGCCACCAGAAGCAGCAGAACAATTGAAGAAATTCCCACCCGTATAGAATTCTTAGGAGCCGAAGAACTGGAGGAAAAAGCCGTAATGAACTCCACCAATATCGCAATGCTGCTAAGAGAAAGCACAGGAATACAAATGCAGCAAACATCCGCCAATTCAGCTAACCAAAGCATCCGCATTCAGGGGCTTGGCGGGCGTTATACACAAATCTTAAAAGACGGCTTCCCCTTGTTTGGCGGTTTCTCTAGCGGATTGAGTATTATGCAAATACCACCCCTTGACCTCAAACAAGTGGAAGTGATTAAAGGAAGTGCATCTACCCTATACGGTGGCGGAGCCATTGCCGGGTTGATTAACCTTGTTACTAAAAAGCCTGCTGACGATGAGCCCGAACTCAGCATAATGCTTAACCAAACCAGTGCAATGGGAACCACTGCAAACGGTTTTTATGCCCAAAAATTCAACAAAACAGGTTTCTCCCTATACGTTTCCGGCAACAGGCAGGAACCCTACGACCCCAACAAAGACGGTTTCTCTGACATTCCACAAGTCAGGAGCATTACACTCAATTCAAAATTCTTTTGGTATCCCAATGACAGCACTACCCTCTGGCTGGGTATTAACACCACATTGGAAGACCGCATTGGCGGAGATATTTTGGTCATTGACGGAAAGCCCGACTCCCTGCATACCTTCACTGAGCAAAACCTTTCCAAGCGGTTTTCAACCCAATTGGCATTTGACAAAACATTTAAAAATGCTGCACAACTCAGTTTCCGCAACAGCATCAGCTATTTCGACCGTGAAATAAACATTCCCAATTATCGCTTTCAAGGCAACCAGATTGCCAGTTTTTCAGAAACCACCTATGCTCTTGAAAAAGAGAAAACCCACTGGATTTTTGGCGCCAACCTCTTTATCGATAATTTCAAGGAAAACCCACTTTCCAACCCTTCTGTAAGAGACTATCAAAACATCACCGTTGGCGGATTCACTCAAAACACTTGGGATATGAATCCGAAATTGGCAATAGAAAGCGGACTGCGAACCGACTACAACACGAACTACGGAACATTTGTTTTACCGAGAATCTCATTGCTTTTCAAACCAAACAAGAAACTTTCAGGACGTTTAGGTGGCGGAATGGGCTACAAGCTGCCCACTATTTTCACCGAAGAAGCCGAAGCACTCACCTTTCGAAACATTCTACCCATTGACAGGAACACAGTCAAAGCTGAAAATTCCGTTGGCGGAAACTTTGACATCAACTACAAAACCATTATCGGCAATAAAATGACTTTTTCCATCAATCAATTGTTCTTTTATACCCAACTCAACAATGCCCTTGTACTATCACAAAACATTGCAAACGAAACTTACTTTTTTGAAAATGCTAATGGAACAATTGATAGCAGGGGCTTTGAATCCAACGTTAAACTAACCTATGGAGATTTCAAACTGTTCCTGCAATACGCCTTTATAGACGCAAAGCTTAATTACGCCAACATAAATGATCAGAAACCCTTAACCCCAAAGCACAATGCCGGTGCCGTTTTGGTTTTCGAACAGCATAGCAAATGGAGAATTGGCTTTGAAACATATTATACAGGGCAACAATTTCTCAGCGATTACACCCAAACACGCGATTACTGGATAGTGGGACTGATGGTCTTGCGGGAGTTAAAATACTTCAGCTTATTCCTCAATTTTGAGAACTTCCTTGACACAAGGCAATCACGCTATCAGGAAATAGTACAACCCCCAACCAACAACCCCACATTTGCAGAAATTTGGGCACCTACGGATGGATTTGTAGTAAACGGTGGGTTTATATGGAAACTTTTTGCAGGGGAAGAACATCATTGAAGGGTCTGTTCAATAAACAGTGTCAGATAAGAATATTATTATCCCACGCAGAAGTCACATACATTTGCAATTTCGCTCATACCATCCTGCAAACCCAATAATTGCAAAAGAATGTGGCTGCCCCACTAAAAAAAAGAAAAAAGCCCCCTAAAAAACAAAATATTTCTGGTATTTGGCATTAAAATAACGTCATTGCGTTAGACAGAAATTTGCAAAACAGAAAATAACAGCAAGTATGGCACATAGCCGTATTGTAGTCATCAAGGCAAATGAATAGTAAATTTGAAAATATTTGTAATCAAAAGAAATCCTGCAAATAAGCGGCTAAGTACCATACTTGCGGGCCGTTGTAAACCATGAATAGTATTGAGTATGATTAATAATTAAACCGTATCTGTAAGAAAATAGTTGATATTATACTGCCAAAAACTAAATAAATTAATATATGAAAGCGAAAACCACCTCATTTGATCAATTACTGGACAAGGAGAAGTGTGTAAACTTCTTCGTTCGGTACGGTTATTATATTCATACAGAGGATGAAGGTGCCCTGGTGTTAAAAAAAACAGGTACGTTGTTTACTTTTTCTGGCGAGAAAATTCCCAAGGAATTATCTATTTTCTTCAAGGATAATAGTACCGAATTATCATTGAAATACGATGCGTCAGTCTTATTTGACACTGGTGATTTGCAAAAAGAATTTGATAGAATTTTGAATCTTATGAGGGCCAATATGAATAGGATGGTTTAATTTCAAGGCAATATTTATGTAAGGTCTTCTGTCATTTCTGATCCATTTATATTGGACATCACACGGTTTACAACAAATGCTAAAAATGAATATGCGAACTGAGCTTTTAGACAGGTATTTGGTAAATTCAAACTTATTCAGGTCTAGCAAGTCGGGCTGTAAGCCCCTCATTTTAGCTGGCCGTTGTGTGCAATTGAATAAAATGAATGTCTAGCCAAAACGTAAAAATCATGAAGTCTAAAGGAGTAAAATTCAAACCTCAATTTTTGTTGATACTTGGCCTAATTATTATTGTAGGAGCCTGCAATCAGATGAGCGAAAAAGTAGAGGATAAGTCTGCAGGATTAAACGGAGGATTTGAGGTATCTAAAAATGGACTACCTGTAAACTGGCAAATGTATACGCCAAATACTGTTCCAGGTGCAGTTTTTAAGATTGTACTTGACAAAGATGATTTTAAAGAAGGTGAACAATCTCTAAAATTTGAAGTTGAAAAGTGTTCTTCTATTGGTGGTTGGAAATCTCCTGGTTTTACAAATGAGTTTTTTGAAGTCGGTAAATATGAAGGAGAAGGTCGTTATAAATTGAGTTTTTGGGTAAAGAATAATGGAGCAAAATTTAATATAACTGCTGGAGGGATTACCGCAAAAGAGCAGGAGGAATTCAGGTTGGAAGATCAGGAAAAAAACTGACATGAATTCCAAAACATAGTTTCTTTAAATGAGTAAACGGCCCAGATAATTCTGGGTTGAAAATCCGGTTTGTTATGCGCCAAAACAGGACTGGTCGTGGCGGATTGGCATTGTATTAATATTGATATCCGTAATTGGCTATTTGTATTAATTTGAATATATTGGAAAGACGAATTATTCCACTCAGTATTTTTAAATGCACACGAATGTTCGGATAATGCATGGGACTGAGGGGGCGAAGCTTTGAAGGAATTACAAGAATTATAAGAGGTCATTTCCGGAAACACAATTACTGAATAACGTTTACCACATTAAACATAAAGCGATCTTATCCACTATTTATGGATGTGGTTTACGAATTTCAGAGTGCGCGGCATTAAAAATTGTGGACATTGATTCTATCAACCACAGAGTATGGGTTCGTGATGGCAAAGGAAGAAAGGACAGGATAACCTTATTGCCAGAGAGCTTACTCGTTCAGCTCCGCAATTATTACAAG